>NZ_JBEXCS010000058.1:0-58452 GCF_040605395.1 Streptomyces sp. NPDC005648
GTCGTCCGCCCGGAGGGCGGGCCGGGCGGCGTCGGCGGCGAGAGTGCGTGCCAGGCGTCGAGCGGCAGGCGGGACTTTCGCAACACGCCCTAGGCTCCGGAGCATGACGGCAGCAGCTGCGCACACCCTCCACCCGTTCCGTATCGACATCCCCCAGGCCGACCTCGACGACCTGCGCGAACGCCTCGACCGGACCCGCTGGCCCGACGAGCTGCCCGGCGTGGGCTGGGCCTACGGAGTGCCGTCCGGCTATCTGCGCGAACTGGTGCGCCACTGGCGCCACGAGTACGACTGGCGGGCGGCCGAGGCGCGGCTGAACGAGTGGCCGCAGTTCACCACCGAGATCGACGGGGCGCTGGTGCACTTCGCGCACATCCGCTCGCCCGAACCGGACGCCACCCCGCTGATCGTCACCCACGGCTGGCCGGGCTCGATCGTCGAGTTCCTCGACGTCGTCGGACCGCTGACGGACCCGGTGGCGCACGGCGGTGACCCGGCCGACGCCTTCCACCTCGTCCTGCCGAGCATCCCCGGCTTCGGGTTCTCCGGCCCCACCCGGGAGACCGGCTGGGAGGCCCGCCGGATCGCGGACGCCTGGGTGGAGCTGATGACGCGCCTCGGCTACGACCGCTTCGGTGCCCAGGGCGGCGACTGGGGCGCCGGCATCTCCCGCGAGCTGGGCCGCGTCCACCCCGACCGGGTCGTCGGCGTCCACCTCAACCTGCTGCCCGGCGCACAGGCGGCCACCGAGCCGACCCCCGAGGAGCTGGAGGCGCTGAGTCCCGGGGAACGGGAGCGCACGCTCGCCTCGTGGCGCCGGTGGGACGCCTGGATCCGGGACGGGGCGGGCTACTTCCATCTGCAGTCCACCCGGCCGCAGACGCTCTCGTACGCCCTCACGGACTCGCCGGTCGGCCAACTCGCCTGGATCGTGGAGAAGTTCCGGGAGTGGACGGACTCCGAGGAGGTGCCGGAGGAGGCCGTCGACCGGGATCTGATGCTGACGAACGTGACGCTGTACTGGCTGACGGGCACCGCGGGCTCCTCGGCCCGGGTCTACTACGAGCGCGCCCATGCCACCGGCGACCGGATCGCGGCCCCGGACCGGCCCTCGACCGCCCCGACCGCGGTGGCCGCCTTCCCCGGCGACCCGCAGATCCCCCTGCGCCACAAGGCCGAGCGCACCGAGAACATCGTGCGCTGGACGGAGCTGGAGCGGGGCGGGCACTTCGCGGCGATGGAGGAGCCGGAGCTGCTGGTGGAGGACGTACGGGCGTTCTTCCGGCAGTTGCGCGAGAAGGGCTGAGCCGCCGCTCTGCCGTCGGCGAATCTGCCGCGGGCAGAGATCGGCGCGATCGGCCCCGCCCGGGGTCAAGAGTGGAGTCGACGGCATCCCCGCGACCACGAGGAGAACCGATGACTCCACTCAGCCCGCTCGCCCCACGCGCCGAGGAGGGCGACACCGCGCCCTCCCGTCTCGACGACCATCTCGCGGCCCAGCTGCTCGGCCAGCGGATCGTCGTCCTCGGCACCCAGGTCGACGAGGTGTCCGCGAACCGGGTCTGCTCGCAGCTGCTGATCCTCTCCGCGGAGGACCCGCGCACGGACATCAGCCTGTTCATCAACAGCCCGGGCGGCTCGGTGCACGCGGGCCTCGCCATCTACGACACGATGCGGCTGATCCCGAACGACGTGTCGACGCTCGCCATGGGCTTCGCGGCGAGCATGGGCCAGTTCCTGCTGTGCGGGGGCACACCCGGCAAGCGCTACGCCCTGCCGAACGCGCGGATCATGATGCACCAGGGGTCGGCCGGTATCGGCGGCACCACCTCCGACATCACCATCCAGGCGGAGAACCTGGAGCACACCAAACGGACCATGGAACGGCTGATCGCCGAGAACACCGGCCAGACCCCGGAGACCATCTCCCGGGACGGCGACCGCGACCGCTGGTTCACGGCCGAGGAGGCCAGGGAGTACGGCATGGTGGACCGTGTCGTGGAGTCCTTCGCGGACGTCCGCCCGGCCGCCTCGAAGCGACGGATGGGGCTGTGACATGGCGAACTACACGATTCCCTACGTCGTCGAGCGCACCGCGCAGGGCGAGCGCTCCTCCGACGTGTTCAGCCGGCTGCTCTCCGAGCGGATCATCTTCCTCGGCACCGAGATCGACGACGGCGTGGCCAACGTCGTCATCGCGCAACTCCTCCATCTGGAGTCGTCGGCCCCGGACCGCGAGATCGCGATCTACATCAACTCGCCCGGCGGATCCTTCACCTCACTGATGGCGATCTACGACACGATGACGTTCGTACAGGCGCCGATCTCCACGTTCTGCGTCGGGCAGGCGGCGTCGACCGCCGCCGTACTGCTGGCCGGCGGCGATCCCGGACGGCGGTTCGTGCTGGAGCACGCGCGCGTGCTGCTCGGGCAGCCGGCCAGCGGCGGCCGGCAGGGCACGATCTCGGACCTGTCCCTGCAGGCCAAGGAGATGGTCCGGATCCGCTCCCAGGTCGAGGAGGTGCTCGCCCGCCACACCCACCACGACCCGGTGACCCTGCGGGCCGACATGGACCGCGACAAGGTGTTCACCGCCCAGGAGGCGGTGGCGTACGGACTGGCCGACGAGGTGCTGAGCCGGCGCCTAATGACGGTCTGAGGCACCGGCCCGCGCACGCCGTCAGGCGACCAGGCAGAGCCCGTCGTACGGCGATGTGGACGCGCCCCGGCTCCGGCCGGACCGCCGGGCGGTGAGCCGTACGAGCTCGCCCTGCGCCAGTGACAGCAGGTCGCCGAGGCCGAGGCCCAGGGCGTGGGCGGCGGCCGCGAGGACCTCGGAGGAGGCCTCCTTGCGGCCCCGCTCCACCTCGGAGAGGTAGGGCATGGAGATCCGGGCCGCGTCCGCCACGTCCTTGAGGGTGCGCTCCTGGGCGAGCCGCTCGCGCCGCAGGACGTCCCCGACCAGGTCGCGCCACAGGGGCTCCTTCGGCGCCGGGGCCGCAGGGGCCGTCGGGCGCTCGGCCGGTGGGCGGCGCAGGGGGATGACGCGGGCTTCGTTCGGCGCTCGGCTGCTCACCTGTCCAGACTAAATTCCCTCGCGCCGAAGGGAAGGTGTCGGCATTCTGCCCTGGGTGAATCACCACCGGAGGAGGGTGCGATGACGGCGCTGCGGGAGACGTTCAACCAGGATGCCGAGCGGTACGACCGGGCACGGCCGCGGTATCCCCCGGAGCTGGTCGCGGAGTTGGCCCGCGCGGCGGGGCTCGGCCCGCACAGCAGGGTCCTGGAGATCGCCCCGGGCACCGGCCAACTCACCGTTCCGCTGGCCGAGTCGGGCTGCCATGTCACGGCGGTCGAGCTCGGCGACGCGATGGCGCGCGTGGCCCGGCGGCGGCTCGCCCGCTTTCCCCGGGTGGAGGTGCGGGTGGCCGAGTTCGAGAGCTGGCCGCTGCCCGACGAGCCGTTCGACCTCGTGGTGTGCGCGACGGCGTTCCACTGGCTCGACCCGGCGGTGCGGGTGGTCAAACCGGCGCGGGCCCTGCGTCCCGGCGGGCGGCTGGCCCTGGTGCTCACGGAGCATGTGGCGGGCGGCACGGAGGAGTTCTTCGCCCGCGTCCAGCGCTGCTACGAACGCTGGGACCCGGCCACCCCGCCCGGTCTGCGGCTGCAGCCCGCCTCGGAGATCCCCACCGGCTCCGCCGAACTGGAGGACTCACCGCTGTTCGAGCAGGTGACGGTGGCCCGGCGGACCCAGGACATCACCTACTCGACCGACGAGTACATCGACATCCTGCTCACCTACTCGAACCACCGCGCCCTGCCCCCGGCGTCCCGGCAGGGCCTGCTGACCTGCGTCCGGGAGCTGATCGACACGGGGTACGACGGGAGCGTCACCAAGCGCTACCTGCACGAACTCGTCGTCGCCACCCGAGTCGCGGGATGAGGCATGCCTCGCCGCAGACGGGGTACGCGCACTCCAAAGGGCTCGACGCGCTACGGACGTCGGACCATGACTCGTGGGAGAGGAAATGGACACCGCCGTGGAGCGACTCCCGGGGATCGAGCAGCCGCGGTCCGTGGCGCCTCGTGACGCACGGGAGCTGTCCCGCCAGTTCTTCCAACGCCTCTCGGAGCTCGAGGAGGGCACGCGCGAGTTCCAGTACGCGCGCAACACGCTCATCGAGATGAACATCTCGCTGGTGCGGTTCGCCGCGGGGCGCTTCCGTGGCCGTGGCGACGACATGGAGGACCTCGTCCAGACCGGGATGATCGGCCTGATCAAGGCGATCGACCGGTTCGAGCTGACCCGCGAGGTGGAGTTCACGTCGTTCGCGCTGCCGTACATCGTCGGCGAGATCAAGCGTTTCTTCCGGGACACCACCTGGGCGGTGCATGTGCCGCGGCGGCTGCAGGAGCTGCGGGTGGAGCTGGCCAAGGCACGTGAGGAGCTGGCCAGCCGACTGGACCGGGAACCGACCGTCGCGGAACTCGCCACGCTGATGAACATCTCCGAGAACGAGGTGATCGAGGCGCAGATCGCGGCCAACGGATACAACTCCTCGTCCCTGGACGCGGCGCTGACCGGTGACGGGCCCGAGGGCGGCGAGGCGGTTCTCGCCGACTTCATCGGCGTCGAGGAGGACGGGCTGCGGCTGGTCGAGGACTTCCATTCGCTGGCCCCGCTCATGGCGGAGCTGGGCGAACGGGACCGGCAGATCCTCCATATGCGGTTCGTGGAGGAGGCCACCCAGGCGGAGATCGGCGAGCGGCTCGGCTGCTCGCAGATGCATGTGTCCCGTCTGATCAAGCGGATCATCGCGCGGCTGCGCGAGGGGATGCTGGGCGAACTCGGCTGCGCGTGAGAGGCGGGCGCGCGCCCGCGTGACCGCCGCGGGCCTCCGCGGCGGTCACGCGCCGTCCAGCGCCACGACGGCGCACACCCGCTTGCCGACCGGGACCCGTTCCACGGTGACCCGCTTCGCCAGCGCGTGGACTATCTCCAGGCCGTGCCGGCCGACCCGCTCCGGGTCCCGCGGGAACCGTCGTGGCAGGGCGCCGCTGCTGTCGTAGACACACACGGTGACGGCGTTGTCGGTGCCCTCCAGCTCCAGGATGTAGGGGCCGTTGCTGTGCCGGTCCGCGTTGGTGACCAGCTCGCTCACCACCAGCAGGACCTCGTCCTCGGCCCGGGGGTCGATCGAGGCGCACCACTCCGTTCTGAGTCTGCCCATGAAGTGCGCGGCGAAGGACCGGGCCTCGGCGATACAGCCCGGCTCCCCGGTGTAGTGGGCCGCCCGCCTCAGTGGTTCCACCGGCACGTCGAAACCAGTTGGTATCACTGCCCCGCCCACGTGCTCGTTCATGCGTTTCTCTCTCGGATGCCGGACCGGCCGGACGCTGTTGCACCAGTGCTGATACCCCGAGCCGCGCACCCCAGTCCCGTTGCGCCCCGAAGTGTCTGCTTTCACACAGAGTGACGGTCAGGTGGCGGACGACGACCCAGGGATGAAAGGGACGACAGGGACGACGATGGGGTCACGGAACTCGGCGTCAACGAGGAAGGGGCGGTCGAGGTCGGCGGACACGGTGTGGACGGCGTCGGTGTCCCGGGGCTCACCCCGGGCGAGGAGACGCACGGGGACGGCGCGGCCGGGGACGAGGGTGCCGTGGGCGTGGTCACGCTGACCGAGGGCGAGGGGTGCTCGGGCGGCCGCACCGGCTTGTCGCGGTGGCCGGTGTCGCCCCGGTGCCGGGAGATCCACTCGTCGTCGTGGGGGTCGTAGATCACGAAGATGTTGATGATCCGCGGGGCGGGCGTGACCACGACGACGTTCGAGGAGCGGTACGACGCCCAGGAGTCGCCGGTCGGCCGTGGCGCGGTCCGCAGGGCGACGGGCGGGGTCAGCGGGTTGCCGCAGGCGCAGCGGGTGCGGGGGACGCCGCGGGCGTCGACGAGGACGGCGGTCCCGGACTCCAGGACGGCCTGGTAGGCGGTGGGGGCGCCGTCCTGGTAGCCGTGGTTGGTGACACGGGTGTCCATGCGCAGTTGCAGGGGTGTGAGCGCGCGCAGATAGGCGGGGACCTGGGCGGGGCCGATGCCCTCGACCGAGGCGAAGGCCTGGTTCTTGGCCGGGTCCGCCTGGAGGTATCTGATCTGCTTCTCCACGTCACAGGCGGAGACGTTGCGGGTGCCGCCGTAGAGTCCGGCCGTCCCGCCGTTGACGCCCCGCACGGCGTTGGCCGGCGCGGACTCGGTGGCCGGGGAGGGTGAGACGGGGGCGGTGGAGTTCGTCCGGGCCGTCGACGGGGTGAACGGGTGGGGGCCGGACTTGCCCGCGGCCTGGAGGAAGACCTCGCCGCCCTTGGCGGAGCCCCCGCCGCCCTCCGAGTGGGTGAGGACGACGGCGAGGACCGCGGCGGCGACCACCGCGGTGGTCAGCACGGCGACACGGGGCACGGACTTCCACCACGGGCGGCGGGGCTCCGGTGGGGGCTTGCCCCCGTCGCTGCCACCGGGTGGCTGCGAGGGCGGGCCCGGGGGCGGCTGGGAGGGACCCGACAGGGGACCCGAGGGGGGTCCTGTGGGACGGCCGGAGGAGGGCGGTTCGACGCTCACGAGCTCTTCTCCCGAAGGATGTGCTGTACCTGCCCCGAGTGGTTCGTATGTCCCCGTATGTGCCGTATGACCATCGGTCCCCATTGTGTGCTCCGCTCCCGTGCGGCTCGCAAGCCGACGCGGACGGCCCTCCCGGCGGGCGCGGTGTGAGGGCGCTGCTTAGCGTGGCAAGGGTGAGCCCGCGAACCCCCTCCGACCTCGCCGTCTCCCGTCATGGCTGGGTGCAGGCCCTCGCCGCGGTGCTGTCGGCGCTGATCGCCATGGGTGTGGTCGCCGCGGTGGGGTTGTGGGCGGCCGGGGCGGCCGACCTGCCGGACGGCGCGTTCCCCCGGGTCGTCACGGCGACGGTGGTCACGGCCGTCGGCGGCACGATCGAGTTGTCCGGCGACGCGGGCGGGCTCGCCGGCACCAGCGCCGGGCTGACCGTGACCCCGCTGTCCGTCACGCTGGTGGGCGCGCTGGTCCTCGCCGCCGGTTTCCTCCGTCCGCTGCGGCACCGTGCGGTGGCGGGCGCGCCGGAACTGGCCGGTTGGGCCGCGCGCATCGCCGTGCTCTGGCTCCTCGGGCTTCTCGCCATGGCCTTCGGCGCCCGCCAGACCTTCACGATCTCGCTGGGCAAGGACACGGTCGGCGACATCGGCGATCTGTTCGGCGTCACCCCGAAGGTCGGCTTCACTACGGATGTGCCGCTCACCCTGCTGTTCGGCCTGTTGTGGCTGGCGGGGGTGCTGGTGCTGGCCCTGCTGGTGTCGCGCGGGGCACCGCTGCCGGGCCGGCTCCTGCGCTTCCAGGAGTCGGTGCGCCCGGCCGCGTACGCCATGGTGGTGCTGCTCCTCGCCTGTGTCGCGCTGGGCATCGTCATCGCCCTGGTCGTGACCGTCACCCGCGGACATCGGGCGGAGACCCTGGCCGTGATCCTTGTCGGCATGCCGAACCTGGTGTGGCTCGCCCTGACCCTCGGCCTCGGCGCCACCTGGACGGGCCGGGTCCAGGGCCCCTTCGGGCTGCCCATGCCGCATGTCCTGGACGAGGTGCTGCGCGGCAAGGACGTCTCCACGCTCAACCTCGGCACGCTCGCCGAGTACGACTCCCGTGTCTGGTGGCTGATGGCCGTGGACGCGGTCCTGCTCCTGGCCGCGGCCTTCGTGATGGCGGCCCGCTCCCCGGCCCGTGTCGGCCCCTGGCGACACGCCCTGCACATGGCGGTCGCCCTGGCCCTGACCGTCCTCGTGATCTGCCTGGTCTGCCGGATCTCCGCCCACTACGGTCTGTCTGTCCTCGGCATCGGCGACCTGGGCGGCAGCCTCGGCGGAAAGCTGTCCCTGCGGCCCGAGGTCTGGTCCGCGGTGGGCCTGGCCCTGCCGTGGGGGCTGGTGACCGGTTTCCTGGGCGCGCTGCTGGCAAGGCCGGTGCGGCGCCGGGGGCCGGCGGAAAAGGAGTGGGCGGGATGACGTCGTCCATGGAAGTGTGCGCCGAGTCGCGGAAGGGGCATCACATGACGCTGGCGCTCGAAGACCGTCTGGCCATCACGGAGTTGATCGCGCTGCACGGACACCTGGTCGACGACGGGGAGCTGGAGAGGGCGCACGAGGTGTTCACCCCGGACCTCGTCTACGACCTGTCGGACTTCGGTCAGGGCGAGATCGTCGGGCTCGCGGCCTGGCGGGAGGCGGCGCTGACGCTGGGCGCGGCGAATCCCGTGGCCCACCATGTGACCAATGTGGTGGTCGAGGAGGTGGCCGGGGACCGGGTCCGGGTCCGGTCCAAGGGGCTGGGCATCAAGGCGGACGGCTCGTGCGGATCGGTGACCTACGAGGACGTCGTGGTCCGTGCCGAGGCCGGCTGGCGCATCTGCCGGCGCCGGCTGGTGGCGCGGCGGGTGCCGCTCAACGGGCTGGGCCGGGACTCCTGAAGACGGGTTCGGCCCAGCGGGGAGGGGGTTCGGGCCGCTCCCCGGCGGCTTTGGCCACCACCTCGGTCGGCGGATGGCCCGGCGCCGCCTCGCCCATGACCGCAGCGCCCGTGACCGCGGCGCGCAGGGCCGCCACGAAGGCGAGGCAGGAGTCGTGGCGGTCCTCCGGCGACTTCGCCAGCGCCTTCGCGAAGACCGCGTCGACGGACGGCGGGAGCTCGGGGCGCGACTCGGTCAGCGCGGGCGGCTGGTCGTACTGGTGGGCCCAGAGCAGGGCCATGTCGTCGTCGCGGCGGAAGGGCGGATGGCCGGCCAGGCACTCGTGGACGACACAGGCGAAGCCGTAGACGTCGCAGCGTGCGTCGACGGGCCGGCCGGAGATCTGCTCGGGAGCGACGTAGTCGAGCGTGCCGACGAACTGGCCGACCGTCGTGAAACCGGTCAGGGACAGCGACTTCTTCGTCAGGCCGAAGTCGGTCAGATACGCGTGCTCGGGATGGTCGCTGTCGGTGCCGCGGGCGACCAGGATGTTGCCGGGCTTCACGTCCCGGTGGACCAGCCCGTGCTCATGGGCCGCGTCCAGCGCCGAGCCGACCTGAGCGGCGATCCGCAGGGCCGTCGAGGGCGTGAGGGGGCCCCGGCGGTCGAGGACGTGCCGAAGGTCGCTGCCCTCCACGTAGCGCATGGCGATGTACAGGACACCGTCGGTCTCGCCGGCCTCGTAGATCGGCACGATGTGCGGGTGGTCGATCGCGGCGGCCGCCCGGGACTCGTGCGTGAAGCGGAGGCGGAAGGTGTCGTTGCGGGCGAGTTCCGGCGCGAGCAGCTTGACGGCGACGGTGCGTTCCAGGCGCAGATCGCGGGCCCGGTAGACGACGGCCATGCCGCCGCGGCCGATCTCCCGCTCGATGCGGTACCCGGCGATCTGCCTGCCGATCAGCTCGGAGGGAGTGCCCGAGAAGAGGCTCGACTCATGGACCATCGGGTGTCACGACCTGGGTGGGCGCATGACCTGCGCCGGCCGCGGCGGCGCCCGGGCCGTCGTCCGTCGCGTAGGTGCTCAGGCGTGTTCCGTCCCCGTAGACCCAGCGGCCCTGCTCGGTGTCGTAGAGCCAGACGGACTCGCCGTCGACGACGATCCCGATGCGCAGTCCCTGCGTACGGCCCCGGAAGGACTCCCCGTCCAGACCGCCGCCGGCGAGGTCCTCGACGGCCGCCCGGTAGTGGGCCAGGGCCCGTTCGGCGCGGGTGAGCAGGGGTCGCGGATCGGCTGCGCGGGTCTGGGGACCGCCGGCGGCCGGCGGGTCCTGGGGTACGGCGACCAGGAGGCGGCCGTCGACCCAGGCGGACCAGCCGTTGGCGCACAGCACGTGCGCCCAGTCGCCGCGGCGTTCCACGAGCTGAACCGGCAGGAGCGGGTCGAGGGGGACGGTGGGCCGGGCGGGGTCGGGGGCGTCCCACGCGGGCATGCCGTGCTGGGGGACGACGTGGGTGGGCCGGAAACCGGGGCTCGTCATCGCGGCTCCTACTTCCGCATCACGACGGGTTCGTGCCGGCGCAGCAGCCGGGAGACGACGTACCCGAAGAGCGCCGACAGCACGATCAGCATGGCGATGTCGAACAGCCACACCCCGGCGGAGTGCTTGAACAGCGGGTCACCGGTCAGATCGCCCGGCACGATCCGGCCCAGACCGACGGTGCCGGCCATCGCGCCGAGCGCCCACCGGGAGGGCACCAGCCAGGAGAGCTGTTCCAGGCCGGGCACGCCGTGGAGCTTCAACAGGGCACCGCAGAAGACCACTTGGACGATGGCGAGCAGCACGAGCAGCGGCATCGTCACCTCCTCCTTGCGCACCAGCGCGGAGACCACCAGGCCGAGCATCATCGCGGTGAACGCCAACAGGGCGACGGCGACGGTGATCTCGACAAGGGGCGGCATCAACACGCCCTCGCCGCCGGGTGCGCCGAGATCGACGCCGGCCAGTCCCACCAGGGTCAGCACCACGGCCTGCAGCACGGTGACGGTGCCCAGCACGACGACCTTCGACCACAGGTACGCCGATCTGGACAGGCCCACCGCGCGCTCGCGCTGGTAGATGCCGCGCTCCTTGACCAGCTCGCGCACGGCGTTGGCCGCGCCGGTGAGGACGCCGCCGACGCACAGGATCAGCAGCGCGTTCATGGCGGTGTCCCGGGTGAGGCTGCTGCCGGCGAGGGCCCTGGCCATGGCTCCCATCACGAACGGCAGGGCGATCATGATGGCGAGGAAGGTGCGGTCGGCCGCCAGGGCGGCGGTGTAGCGGCGGACCAGGGTGCCGAGCTGGGCGCCGCGGCTGCGCGGCCGGGCGGGCGGGGTGATGACCACCGGGCCCGAACGGGGCACGCGCGGCTGCGCGCTGGCCTCGGTGACGTAGTGCCGGTGGAAGGGCGAGAAGGAGAAGTCGCCCGCCCAGTCCCGGTCCTGGTCCCGTTCGAAGGCCTCGAAGGCCTCCGGCCACTGCTCGAAGCCGAAGAAGGCGAGGGCGTCGTCCGGCGGTCCGTAGTAGGCCACCCTGCCGCCGGGCGCGAGGACGAGGAGCCGGTCGCACACGTCCAGGCTCAGGACGCTGTGGGTGACGACGATGACCGTACGGCCGTCGTCGGCGAGGCCACGCAGCATGTGCATCACCGAGCGGTCCATACCGGGGTCGAGGCCCGAGGTCGGCTCGTCGAGGAAGAGCAGGGACGGCTTGGTCAGCAGCTCCAGGGCGACGCTGACCCGCTTGCGCTGACCGCCGGAGAGGCTGTGCACCGGCTGCTCGGCCCGCTGCTCCAGGCCCAGTTCATGGATGACCTCGTCGACCCTGGCCCGGCGCTCCGCCTTCACGGTGTCCTCGGGGAAGCGCAGCTCGGCCGCGTAGGACAGCGCGCTGCGGACGGTGAGCTGGGCGTGCAGGATGTCGTCCTGCGGGACCAGTCCGATGCGCTGGCGCAGCTCGGCGTAGTCGCGGTAGAGGTCACGGCCGTCGTAGAGGACCGTGCCGTGGTCGGCGGGGCGCTGTCCGGTCAGGGCGTTCAGCAGGGTCGACTTCCCGGCGCCGCTCGGGCCGACGACGGCGAGCAGGCACTTCTCCCCCACCGGGAAGGACACGTGGTCGAGCAGCGTCTTGCGGCCGTGGTCGACGGCGACGGCGAGGTCCTGCACGTCGAGGGAGACCTCGCCGCTGTCGACGTACTCCTGCAGCTGGTCGCCGACCAGGGAGAACGCCGAGTGGCCGATGCCGACGATGTCGCCCGGGGCGAGGAGGGCGACGGTGACGGGGGCGCCGTTGAGGTAGGTGCCGTTGTGGCTGCCGAGGTCGGCGATCTCATGACTGCCGTCCGGCAGCGCGCGCAGTTCCGCGTGGTGGCGGGAGACGACGAGGTCGTCGATGACCAGGTCGTTGTCGTCGGCGCGGCCGATGCGGACGGTGCGGGTCGGCAGCGGGCGGACGGTCGTGGGCTGCCGGAAGGTGCCGGTCAGACCCGGCATGGAGACCGCCGAGGGGCGTTCCGTGACCGGTGGCGGGCATTCCAGCAGGACGGCGCGCGGTCCGTCGGAGGGGCTGCCGAACCGGATCACGCTCCCCGGCCCCACCCCCCACTCATGGACGCGGCGGCCGTCGGCGAAGGTGCCGTTGGTGCTGTTCTCGTCCTCGAGGGTCCAGTGGTCGGTGTCCGGCCGCAGCACCGCGTGGTGCCAGGAGACCCGGGCGTCGTCGATGACGATGTCGCTGAGCGGGTCGCGCCCGACGTGGTAGTCATGGCCCGGGATCATCACCGTGGAGCCCGAGTCGGTCTCCAGGACGAGTTCGGGTGCCGTCGGCATGAACGACCGCTCCGCCATGCGGGAAATTCTACCGATTCACCCATTTACGCGCCCGATGTGGCGCACCGGCCGCCGCGCCTCAGCCGACCTGCATCACGGGCGTCGGGATCACCCGCTGCATCCGCAGGGCGTCGACGGACTCGGCCAGCAGCTCGTACTCGGTGGTCTCGTCACCGGTGGCGATCCGCACCAGCCGCCCGGCCGCCAGCTCGTCCGCGACCAGGTCCTGTTGAGCGTCGTCGGCGCACCAGGAGCGCAGGATCGCCGGCACGTCGGGGGCGTCATGGCCGACAGGGACGAGTGAGCTCGGGGGGAAGTACTCGGCCTCGGGCTGGGGATCGAGCCGGTCCGCGATCCAGTTGGCGCGCTCGCGCAGCCACCACAGCGCCAGGGCCAGGGTCGGGGCCCGGTAGGTCCCGAGGGGTACACCGATACGCTGTCCGGCGCAGACGCCGTACGCGGTGACATGGCATAAGAACTCGTCGTGCACGTTTCGCTCCCCCGCTGCTCGCTCGCCTGTCGGGCGTCCTCGCTTTCCGGTGCGGCTCATCGCGGTACGTGACGGCACTCTCGCTCGCCGTGAAGTCCCTTGACTGATGAGTATGTTCACTACTGAAACACTGTCACCACGACTTTCCGGCCAGTCTCCTGGCATATTCACAGGGGCTGTTGGCTGAAAAGTGCCCCAGGCCGCCATTACCCGAGGGGTAATCGACGGTCCGACCGGGGGCGGGCATGGTGGTCGTACCGGGTCACCGAGAGGTGAATCCGGGTCCTGACCAGCGATGACACCTCGATGGAGGCCGATTTCCCATGTCCGCGAACACCGATCGTCACCAGAGCGCCGTCGCCCGCTACTTCGAGGCCTGGAACGCGACCGAGCCCGAGGAACTGGCGAAGGCGGTCGCCGCCGCCTGGACCGCGGACGGCTCGTACACCGACCCCCTCGCCGACGTGAGCGGCCACGAGGGCATCGCGGCGGTGATCACGGCGGTCCACGAGCAGTTCCCCGGCTTCTCCTTCCGCCCGACCGGCGCCGTGGACGGGCACCACGACACCGCCCGCTTCGGATGGGAACTGGTCGGCGAGGCCGGCTCCTCCGGGGAAGGCTCGGCTCCGGTGGCCGGCTTCGATGTGATCACGCTGGACGCGGACGGCCGTATCCGCGCCGTCCTCGGCTTTCTCGACCGGGTGCCGGCCGGAGCCTGAGGAGCGCTCCGCGATGAGTTTCCGCGCTCACGGTGGTCTCTTGAAGGGACGACCACCGTGAGCGGAGGAACATCATGGCCACGACCGGACGGCTCCACGAGGAGTTCACCGCCGTTCTGCGCAAGAGCCCGAGCGACCGCGGGTGGACCTATCTCGTCTGGCCGAAGAGCGTCGAGTTCTTCGGCACCCGCGGCCTCGTCAAGGTCCGCGGCACCATCGACGGCCACCCCTTCCGCAGCTCCTTCATGGCCCTGGGCGACGGCACCCACAAACTGCCGGTGAAGGCCGACCTGCGCAGGGCCATCGGGAAGGGCGAGGGCGACACGGTGACCGTACGCCTGGAGGAGCGGCTCGGCCCCCAGCCGGACACCGGGTCGCGTCGGCGGCGGGCTACGGCCTGACGATCGCGTCGATGCGGGCCAGTTCCTCGGCGTCGAAGTCCAGGTTGCGGGTGGTCGCGACGCTGTCCTCGATCTGCTGGGGGCTGCTCGCGCCCACCAGCGCGGAGGTGACACGGCCGCCGCGCAGCACCCAGGCGAGGGCCAGCTGGGCGAGGGTCTGGCCGCGGCCCTTGGCGATCTCGTCGAGGGCCCGGAGCCGGCCCACCAGGTCCTCGGTGACCGCGTCCGAGTTCAGGAACGGGCTGTCGCTCGCCGCCCGGGAGTCCTCGGGGATGCCGTCGAGGTAGCGGGCGGTGAGCAGTCCCTGCTCCAGCGGGGAGAACACGATGGAGCCGACCTGGAGCTCGTCGAGGGCGTCCAGCAGTCCCTCGTCCTCGGGGCGCCGGTCGAGCATCGAGTAACGGGGCTGGTGGATGAGGAGCGGGGTGCCCAGCTCGCCCAGGATGCGGGCGGCCTCGCGGGTCTGCTCGGCCGAGTAGTTGGAGATGCCCACGTACAGCGCCTTGCCCTGCTGCACCGCGGAGTGCAGGGCGCCCATCGTCTCCTCCAGGGGAGTCTCCGGGTCCGGACGGTGCGAGTAGAAGATGTCGACGTAGTCCAGGCCCATCCGCGTGAGGCTCTGGTCCAGGGAGGACAGCAGGTACTTGCGGGAGCCCCACTCGCCGTACGGACCCGGCCACATCAGGTAGCCGGCCTTGGTGGAGATCACCAGCTCGTCGCGGTAGCGCGCGAAGTCGTCCCCCAGCGCCTCGCCGAAGGCCAGCTCGGCGGCACCGGGCGGCGGACCGTAGTTGTTGGCCAGGTCGAAGTGGGTGACGCCGAGGTCGAAGGCGCGGCGCAGGATGGCCCGCTGGGTCTCCACGGTCCGGTCCGCGGGGCCGAAGTTGTGCCACAGGCCGAGCGAGATCGCGGGAAGCTTCAGACCGCTGCGTCCGGTGCGCCGGTAGGGCAGGTCCGCGTAGCGGTCGGGGTGTGCGGTGTACAACGCGACTCCAGAGGGGTTGGCACACGGTTTCCGGTTTCTGGGAACCGCTACCCACTCTTTCGTGACCTGCGGGCAGTGGTCCAACAGGAGAATGCGATGAAACTCAGCGGATAGGCTTCTCAATCATGGAACTGCGCCATCTCCAGCACTTCGTCGCGGTCGCCGAGGACCAGCATTTCACCCGGGCCGCCGAACGGCTGATGGTGTCCCAGTCCGGCCTGTCGGCCTCGATCCGGGCGCTGGAGCGGGAACTGCAGACACCACTGTTCGTGCGGACGACCCGGCGGGTGACCCTGACCGAGGCGGGGCGGGCGCTGCTGGGCGAGGCGGAGCGGATCCTGGCGCAGGTGCGCTCGGCCCATGAGGCGGTCGCGGCGGTGCAGGGGGTGCTGCGGGGCACGCTCTCGCTGGGGACCGAGCAGTGCATCGCCGGTGTCCATGTGGCACGGCTGCTCGCCGTGTTCCGGCACCGGCACCCGGACGTGGAGATCCGGCTGCGCCAGGCGGGTTCGGTCGAGCTGGCCGAGGAGGTCGCGGCGGGGCGTCTCGACCTGGCGTTCGCCTACCGGACGCAGGAGGACAACGACCAACTGCGCTCGGTGTCGCTGGCCGCGGAGCCCATGACGGTGTTGTGCCACCCGAGCCACCGGCTGGCCACCGGTGACGCGGCGGTCACCCCGGACGACCTCGGCGGCGAGGTGTTCGTCGACTTCCACCCCGACTGGGGCCCGCGCCGCACCACCGACGCGGCCTTCGCCGCGGCGGGCGTACGGCGGACGGTGGCACTGGAGGTCAACGACGTGCACAGCCTGCTGGACCTGGTGGACGAGAACCTGGGCGTGGCCGTCGTACCGAGCCACTTCCGGCACAAGCGGGAGGCGCTCACCGCCCTGCCCGTGAAGGGCACGGACGAGACCGTCTACGAGACGGTGGCCCTGCTGCCGCCGCACCGGGCGACCAGTCCGGCGGCCCGGGCGCTGATGGCACTTCTGGAGCAGGGCACGCACGACGCGCACTGATGCGCGATGGTGGGGGGATGCATGCAAAGGACATCCTCATCGACGGGTACACCCGCATCCAGGAAACGGTCCACGCCGCCGTCGAGGGTCTGGGCCCCGACGCCCTCAACCACCGCCCCGCACCGGCCGCCAACTCCATCGCCTGGCTGGTCTGGCATCTCACGCGCGTCCAGGACGACCATGTCGCCGACGCCTTCGGGCTCGACCAGGTGTGGCTGACCCAGGGCTGGGAGAAGCGCTTCGGACTCGATCTCCCGCCCCGTGACCACGGCTACGGTCACACCGCGGAACAGGTCGCGAAAGTCACCGTCGACTCCCCGGACCTGCTGACCGGCTACTACGACGCCGTCCACGAGCAGAGCCTCAAGGTGCTGCGCGAGGTGTCCGCCGCAGACCTGGAGCGCGTCGTCGACAAGAGGTGGGACCCGCCGGTCACGCTGGGTGTCCGGCTGGTCAGCGTCCTGGCCGACGACCTGGAGCACGTCGGCCAGGCCGCCTATCTGCGGGGGCTGATTCAGAGCGCCGCCGCGTAACCCGGCAGGACGACGTCCTCGATGAGGGCCTTGCGCTCGTCGAAGGGGATGAAGGCGCTCTTGAGGGCGTTCACCGTGACGGTGCGCAGATCCTGGACCGTCCAGCCCGCCTGCTCCACCAGCAGGGACATCTCCCGGGTCATCGTCGTACCCGACACCAGGCGGTTGTCGGTGTTCAGGGTGACCCGGAAGCCGAGGTCCTTCAGCGCGGTGATGGGGTGCTCGGCGATCGAACTCGCCGCTCCCGTCTGAAGGTTGGAGGTCGGGCACATCTCCAGGGCGATACGGCGGTCACGGACCCAGCCGGCGAGCCGGCCGAGCTTGCCGCCTGCGAGGTCGGGGATGTCGTCGGTGATGCGCACACCATGGCCGATGCGCTGGGCGCCGCACACCTGAAGGGCCTGGTGGATGCTGGGCAGGCCGTGCGCCTCACCGGCGTGGATGGTGAACGGCACGCTCTCGCGGCGCAGGTGCTCGAAGGCGTCGAGGTGGTCGGCGGGCGGGAAGCCGTCCTCGGCGCCGGCGATGTCGAAGCCCACGACACCGGCGTCCCGGAAGGCGACGGCCAGGTCCGCGGCCTCGCGGACGCGGTCGAACATCCGCATGCCGCACAGCAGGGTGCCGACCCGGACCGGGGTACCGGCGGCGGCCGCCTTGGCCATACCGGCGGCAAGGCCCTCCTGGACGGTCTCCACGACCTCGGCGAGGGTCAGGCCCCCCTTGGTGTTCAGCTCCGGCGCGTAGCGCACCTCCCCGTACACCACACCGTCGGCGGCGAGGTCGAGGACGTACTCCTCCGCGACGCGCAGTAGGCCCTCGCGCGTCTGCATCACCGCGAGGGTGTGCTCGAAGGTGGCTATGTAGCGCACCAGGTCGCCGGAGTTGGCGGCTTCGTAGTACCAGGCGGCCAGTTCGTCGGGGTCGGTGGTGGGCAGGGTGTGGCCGACCTCGGCCGCCAGCTCCACCACGGTGGCGGGGCGCAGGCCGCCGTCGAGGTGGTCGTGCAGGACGGCCTTGGGCAGGCGGCGGAGGGTGGCGGCGTCTACGCGCGTAGCGGTCACGGTGGTTCTTTCCTAGGCGGGGCGGAGCGAGCGGGGGTGGTCTTCAGCCGGCGGGCTGGAGCAGGTCCCAGCGGTTGCCGTAGAGGTCCTGGAAGACGGCGACCGAGCCGTAGGGCTCGTGCCGGGGCTCCTCCAGGAAGGTCACACCGGCGGCGAGCATACGGGCGTGGTCGCGGGCGAAGTCGTCGGTGTGCAGGAAGAAGCCGACCCGTCCGCCGGTCTGGTCGCCGACCCGGCCACGCTGGACCTCGTCCTTCGCCCGGGCGAGCAGCAGGCCCGTGCCCTGCCCCTCCGCGCCCGGTTCGACCACGACCCAGCGGGAGCCGTCCGGGCGCGGGGCGTCCTCGACGAGGCGGAATCCGAGGGCCTCGGTGTAGAAACGGATCGCCTCGTCGTAGTCGTCGACGACGAGGGTGACCAGGGCGACGCGTCTCATCGAGGGCCTTTCGGAGCGGGCGATTGACGGGAGAGGTTATACGTAAAACTACACGGACGCCAGTCCGGTCCGCCGTTGCTTCAGCTGGAGCATGCCGACACTCGGCGCCGATGGTCTCCCGGGCCCGTCGCGGGGCCGGGTCCTGCGGCTGGGGGCGCAAGCTGGGGTGTCCGTGGTGGATGGGTGTCCGTGGCGGATGGGTGTCCGTGGCGGATGGGTGTCCGTGGCGGATGGGTGTCCGTGGCGGGCGGGTGCCCGTGGCCGTCAGGGCTTGGGCCGGGGCGTCCGTGGCGGTCTTGGCGCGGTCAGGGCCCTACGTGGCGGCCGGAGCAGAGGCACAGCCCCCGCGGCGGTCAGGACGCAGACCAAGGGCTACACAGCGGCCGGAGCACAGGCCCCAGCCCCCGCGGCGGTCAGGACGCAGACCAAAAACTACACAGCGGCCGGAGCACAGGCCCCAGCCCTCGCGGCGGTCAGGACGTGAACCAAGGCCTACGCAGCGGCTGGACGGCGGGCCACAGCCCCCGCAGCGGTCAGGGCGGGGGCCAGAGCCTAGGTGGCGGCCGGAGCACCGGCGACAGCCTCCTGGCGGTCGGCCGGGATTCGTCTAGGTCTAGGTCTCCCGGCCGAGGCCTACGGCCCGAGGTGTGATCCGGTACGAGTCGGTAGCGTCGCGGTCATGAAGATCACTGAGCCGCCGCGCAGTCCCGGACAGCGCCGAACCGACGTACTGGACCGGTTCGAGCGGGAGTCGGACCTCTGGGTCGCCACCGCGGACGACGACGGGCTGCCGTGTCTGGTCGCGCTCTGGTTCGTCTGGGACGGCGCGGCCTTCTGGGTGTGCACCCGGCTCACCAATCCCACGGGCCGTAACCTGCGCCACGGCGGTCGCACCCGGCTCGCCCTCGCGGACACCCATGACGTCGTGCTGGTCGACGGCGAGGTGGAGACGTTCCCGCGCGAGGACGTACCCGCCGCGGCGGCGGACGCGTTCGTGGCGAAGACGGGCTGGGACCCGCGTGGGGACAGCGCCTCGTACGCGTTCTTCCGGGTGCGCCCGCTGGCCGTCCAGGCATGGCGAGGCGAACACGAGCTGGGCGGACGGCACTTGATGAGGGAGGGGGTGTGGATGGCCTGAGTGCCACACGAAGACCCCGGCGGAGGCTTCTCAGCCGGCCTGCCGGTGAAGGGCGTCGAGGCGGGCCAGCTCGTCCGCGCTCAGCCGGAGGGCGCCCGCCGCCACGTTCTCGGCGAGATGGCCGGGGTTTCCGGTGCCGGGGATGGCGAGGACGTGCGGGCCCTGGTGCAGGGTCCAGGCGAGTCGGACCTGAGCGGGACTCACGTCGTGGGCGCGGGCCACGGCAAGCACCTCCTCGTCGTGGGCCGAGGTCGCGCCGCGCTCTCCCGCGCCGCCCGCGACGGCGAAGAAGGGCACGAAGGCGATGCCCTGTTCGCCGCAGACCCGCAGGAGCTCGTCGGCGCCGGGATCCGGGCGGTCGAGCGCGTACCGGTTCTGCACGCTCACCACGGGTGCGATGGCCTGTGCCTCGGCGAGGTGCCGGGGTTCGACGCCGGATATGCCGAGGTGGCGGACCAGGCCCGCCTCGCGCAGTTCGGCGAGCGCGCCGAAATGCTCGGCGATCGAGTCCCACCTCTGCTCCGACCTGCGCAGATACACCAGGTCGAGGTGGTCGCGGCCGAGCTGGCGCAGGTTCTCCTCGACATGGCCGCGCAGTTGGTCCGGGCGGGCCCAGGTGGCCCACTCCCCGGAGTAGTCCCGCAGCGGACCCACCTTCGCGGCGATGACCAGGTCGTCGGTGTACGGCGCCAGCGCGCTGTTGATGAGCTCGTTGGCGGAGCGCAGGGAGGAGAAGTAGAAGGCGGCGGTGTCGATGTGGTTGACGCCGAGCTCGACCGCCCCGCGCAGCACGGCGATCGACCGGTCGCGGTCGCTGGGCGTGCCGTGGTGGAAGGCGGCGCTGCCCGTCAGCCGCATCGCGCCGAAACCGATGCGGTGGACGGAGAGATCGCCCAGTCTCCAGGTGCCCGAGGCGTCCGCGGTGATCGTTTCAGAGGTCATCGGCGGAGTCTCGCACACGGCGCCTCCACGGAGCACGGCCGCACCCGCCAGGGGTGCGGCCGCGATGGGGGGTTGGGGTGCACTCAATCGCTTTGGTCTGTACCAGTCAAGGGTATGGACCAATAAAGGGTCTCAGCCGAGCGGCTTCTCCAGGATCGCCTTGCGGTGGCTGAACGTCTCGATCGAGTAGCGGCCGTGGTAGCTCCCCATGCCGCTCTCCCCCACCCCGCCGAACGGCAGGTCGGAGACGGTCAGATGGGCGAGCGGCAGACCGTGGCCGAGGCCGCCCGAGGAGGTCTCGGCGGCGATGCGGTCGCGCGTCGTCCCGGACTCGGAGAAGACGTACAGCGCGAGGGGCTTGTCGCGGTCGTTGATGAAGTCGATCGCCTCGTCCAGGTCCAGCACGGTGACGACGGGCAGGATCGGGCCGAAGATCTCCTCCCGCATGACCGGCGACTTGGGGTCGACGTCGGCCAGGACGGTCGGCGCGATGTACTTCGTCGCGCGGTCGCTGTCGCCGCCGACCACCACCCGGCCCGAGTCCAGCAGCCCCGAGAGACGGTCGAAGTGGCGCTCGTTGACGATCCGGCCGTACTCGCCGGAGGCCGACGGGTCGGCCCCGTAGAGCGCTTCGACGGCGCGCGCGAACAGGGGCTCCAGGGCGGCGGCCGTCTCGGGGTCGGTCAGGACGTAGTCGGGGGCGACACAGGTCTGCCCGGCGTTCAGGAACTTGCCCCGCACCAGCCGGTCGGCGACGACGGCGAGGTCGGCGTCGCGGTCCACGAACGCCGGGGACTTGCCGCCGAGTTCGAGCGTGACGGGGGTCAGGTGCTCGGCGGCGGCGCGCATGACGATACGGCCGACGGTGCCGTTGCCGGTGTAGAAGATGTGGTCGAAACGCTCGGCCAGCAGGGCCGTGGTCTCCGGGACGCCCCCCTCGACGACGGCGACCGCCTCGGTGTCGAGGTAGGCCGGCAGCAGGCGCGCGATGGCGCGGGAGGTGGCCGGGGCCAGCTCGCTGGGCTTGACGACGACCGCGTTGCCGGCGGCGAGCGCGCCCACCAGCGGGGCGAGCAGCAGCTGCGCCGGGTAGTTCCAGGGGGCGACGACGAGGACGACACCGAGCGGGTCGTACTGGGTCCGGGCGCTCGCGTCGGCGCCGAGATGGGCCGGGACCGGAGCGGGTTCGGGGCGCAGCCAGTCGGCGAGGTGGTCGAGGGTGTGGTCGATCTCGCGGATCGTGAAGCCGATCTCGGTGCGGTCGGCCTCGGTGGCGCTCTTGCCGAGGTCGGCATGGAGGGCGGCGGCCAGGTCGGCGCCGTTCTCGGTGAGCATCTCGCGCAGCCGGCGCAGCTGGGCGGTGCGCCACTCGACCGGCTTGGTCCGGCCGGTGCGGAAGGTGGCGCGCAACCGGGCGACGACGTCTGCGGGCTGCTCGGGGGTGGGCTGGTTCACGATGCCTCGCTGCTGGTGCGGTGCGGGCCCTGCGGCTCGCGGAAGCGGTCTCGACTGTCAGGTGTATATACCAACCATTCACCCGGCAAAATAAATTCCGATGCCTGTCGACTACTTTCCGTCCCGCCACGACCACCTTCCGCTCACCCGTGCGCGAGTTCCCGGCGACGGCGCTCCAGATAGGCCCGCTCGGCCGGGTTCTCCGCGCGGGCGACGGCCGCCTCGTAGGCGAGCACCGCCTCCGCGTCGCGGCCGAGGCGGCGCAGCAGGTCGGCGCGGACCGCGTGGAAGACGTGATAGCCGTCGAGGTCCAGGGCGTCGACGAGGCCGAGCGCGGGCCCGGGGCCGTCGGTCTCGGCCACCGCGACCGCCCGGTTCAGAGCCACGACCGGGCTCGGGGCGAGCGTCATCAGCTGGTCGTACAGCTGCCGGATCTGTCCCCAGTCGGTGGCGTCCGCGCTCGGCGCGTCGCTGTGCACGGCCTGGACGGCGGCCTGGATCTGGTACGGCCCCGGCCGGTTTTGGCGCAGGCACCGCCGTACCAGGGACTGCCCCTCGGCGATCAGCTCGCCGTCCCAGCGGTCGCGGTCCTGTTCGGGCAGCGGCACCAGGCCACCGCGGTCGTCCAGACGGGCGCCGCGGCGTGAGTCGACGAGGAGCATCAGCGCGCGCAGGCCGATGACCTCGGGCTCGTCCGGCATGAGCTCCGCGAGGAGGCGGCCGAGACGCACGGCTTCTGCGCACAGCTCGGGTGTCCCGCCGTACCCCTCGTTGAAGATCAGGTAGACGACGGCGAGGACGCCACCGAGCCGGTCGGGGAGGTCGGCGTCGCGGGGTACGCGGTACGGGATGCGGGCGTCGCGGATCTTGGCCTTGGCGCGGACCAGGCGCTGGGCCATCGTCGGCTCGGGGACCAGGAAGGCGCGGGCGATCTGCGGCGTGGTGAGTCCGCCGAGCAGCCGCAGGGTCAGGGCGACCTGGGCCTGCGGGGCGAGCGCGGGGTGGCAGCAGGTGAAGATCAGGCGGAGCCGGTCGTCGCGCACGGGGCCCTCCTCGGCCGGTGCGTCGGGGGTGCTCAGCAGGGCCGCCTCGGCGTGTCGCGCGTCGCGGCTCGCCTCCCGGCGCAGCCGGTCGACAGCGCGGTTGCGGGCGGTGGTGATGATCCAGCCGGCCGGGCTCGGCGGCACGCCGGTCTCCGGCCAGCGCAGCACCGCCGTGGTGAAGGCGTCCTGGACCGCTTCCTCGGCGAGGTCGATGTCGCCGAGGAAGCGGACGAGGACGGCGACGGCGCGGCCGTACTCCGCGCGGAAGACGGCCTCGACGTCGACGGGCCGCGTCGTCATTCCTCGGCCTGGTGCATGAACGGCCGTACCTCGATGGGGAGGGTGGTGGCCCGGGTGGCCTTCCTGCCCCACTCCAGGGCCGCGTCCAGGTCCGGGGCCTTGATCAGGCAGATGCCGCCCAGGTACTCCTTGCCCTCGGCGTACGGCCCGTCCGTGATCAGCACGTCCGCGCCCTTGGGCCGCAGCACGGTGGCGGTCTCCGGGCCGTGCAGACCGCCGGCGAAGACCCAGGCGCCGGCCTCGCGCAGTTCGGCGTGGAAGGCGTCGAGGTTGCTGACGATCTCCGCCATGGCCTCGGGTCCGGGCGGCGTTCCGTCGCTCGGGGTGATCACACTGAGCAGGTAGTACTGCATGACGTCCTCCTTGGCGTCGTCCCGTTCTCTCACCTCCTACACGAACGGCACACCCCCGGATCGACACCGCGCACGAACGGATCGGGAGAATCTCTTCCATGACCGCCGAGACCGCCCCGGGCACCGAGCCGTCCGCACCGCACCCGCTCGTCGCCGCCGCCCGCTCCCTGGCCGACGACCTCCTCGCCCCGAGCGCCGCACGGGTCGACCAGGAGGGCGTGCCCGTGAGCCATGTGGAGGCGATCCGCGGGTCCGGGCTGCTGGGAGTGAGCGCGCCCCAGGAGTACGGCGGCGCGGGCGCCCCCGAGCCGGTGGCGCGGGAGATCATGGAGATCCTGGCCGGGGCCTGCTGCTCGACCTGGTTCGTGCAGACCCAGCACCACACACCGGTGCGCATGCTGGCCAAGGCCGACCTTCCGGTACGGCAGCGGCTGCTGCGTCCGCTGGCGACCGGCGAACTGCTGGCCGGCATCGCGTTCGCGCACGTCCGCGCCTTCCCGCGGGTGCCGGTGCGGGCGACGGCGGACCGGGACGGCTGGCGCTTCGACGGCACGGTGCCCTGGTACACGGGCTGGGGCCTGAACGACGTGATGCTGCTGGCCGGGGTCACCGACGCCGACGAGGTGGTGTTCGCGTTCACCGAGGCCCGCGAGCAGCCGGGGCTGCGCCCCTCCCCACCGATGCGACTGGCCGCCCTGACCGCGTCCCGGACGGTGTCCCTGGAGCTGGACGGCCTCCGGCTGCCCGGGGAGTCGGTGGTCCTGCGCACCCCGCAGGAGAAGTTCGCCCTGGTGGACCGCCCCCGCAACACCAACGCCTCCCCCGCCGTGTTCGGCGTCGCCCACACGGCCCTGCGGCTGCTGGAGCAGGCCGGCGAGCCGGCGACGGCCCGCGCACTGCGCGACCGGCTCGACCATGTACGGCACCTCGTGTACGCGCTCTGCGACCACCCGGTCCCGCACGAACGCGTGGACGAACGGCTGGCGCTCAAGACCCACGCCTACGACCTGATGCGCGCGGCCACCACGGCGGCCGTCGTCGCCCAGGGCGGTCGCGCCATGGACCTCGGCAACCCGGCCCAACGCCTGGCCCGGGAGGGCATGTTCCTGCTTGTGCAGGGTCAGACGAGCGAGGTGCGCCGGGCCCATCTGGACGCGCTCGCGGAGATCTGAGGCCGCCGGATCCGAGGCTGGTCCGGCTGTTCATCGGACGTTCAATCAGGGGTCAGTTTCGCCCGCTCTCAATGAGCAGAATCGCTTCATGGCGACCGCACAGGCAACCGACAACAAACTTCCCGGCGAGCTCAAGGACGTCCCCGGCTGGTTCCCGCCGCTGGACCAGGTCATCTTCACCTGGCTCCTCGACCGGCAGGAGACGGGCGGCTTCAAGGGCGACCTGCTGGAACTCGGCGCGTACATGGGCAAGAGCGCGATCCTGCTGGGCCGGCACCGGCAGGACGGCGAGGAGTTCACGGTCTGCGACCTCTTCGGCGGCGAGGCTCCGGACGGGGCCAACCGGGCCGAGACGGCGAAGTCGTACTCCTCACTCACCCGACAGGCCTTCGAGCGCAACTACCTCTCCTTCCACGACGCCCTGCCCCGGGTCCTGGAGGCCCCCACCTCCGTGATCCCCCAGGAGGTGGCCCCGGGCAGCTGCCGCTTCGTCCACATCGACGCCTCGCACCTGTACGAGCACGTCCGCGACGACATAGGCGCGGCCCAGGACATCCTCGTCCCCGACGGCGTGGTCGTCCTGGACGACTTCCGCTCCGAGCACACTCCGGGCGTCTCGGTCGCCACCTGGGAGGCCGTCCTCAACCGCGGCCTGCGCCCGATCTGCCTCACCACCCAGAAGCTCTACGGCACCTGGAGCGACCCCGAGGCGGTCCAGGAGGAACTCCTGGAGATGCTCAGGTCCCGCTCGGACGTCGGTCTGAGCGTCCAGGAGGCCGCAGGCCACCGCCTGATCCGCGCCCGAGCCCAGAAGGGCATGCAGGCACCGCCGTTCCCGCGCTCCCGCCACTACGAGGAGCCGAGGCCCCAAGCGCCTTCAACGCCGGCGCCGGCGCCCGTGCCGGCCCCTCGCCCCTCCCGCTCCCGGGCGCGCCGCATAGGCGTGGACCTCCTCCCCCCGATCGTCACGAGGGCGGTACGCCGAGCCCGCGCCGGCCGTTCCTGAGGGTCCGGGGTCCGAGCGGCGTCCTGTCGCGCTCAACTCGCGAACGGAACCTGCGCCGAGGGCGCGACCCGCTCACCGACGGGGTGCTGCCACAACCCCTCCGCGGCCAGCCGCGGCAGCACCCCCTCCCCGAACCAGTACGCCTCCTCCAGGTGCGGGTACCCGGACAGCACGAACTCGTCGATCCCGAGCGCGTGGTACTCCTTGATCCGCTCGGCGACCTCCTCGTGACTGCCGACGAGCGCGGTACCCGCACCACCCCGCACCAGCCCGATCCCGGCCCACAGGTTGGGATGGATCTCCAGCCCGTCGCGGTTGCCGCCGCCGTGCAGCGCCAGCATCCGCTGCTGCCCCTCCGACTCGCTGCGCGCGAGCCCGGCCTGCACGGACCTCACGGTCTCCGGATCGAACCCGGCCAGCAGCCGGTCCGCTTCCGCCCAGGCCTGCTCGGAGGTGTCCCGGGTGATGACATGCAGCCGGATCCCGAACCGCAGAGCACGCCCCTGCCCGGCCGCGAGCCCCCGGATCCAGGCGATCTTCCCGGCGACCTGAGCGGGCGGCTCACCCCATGTCAGGTACGAGTCCACGTACTTGGCGGCGACCTCACCGGCGACCGGCGAGGACCCGCCGAAGTACACCTCGGGGACCGGGTCCGGCACCCGGGCCAGCCTGGCGTCCTCGACCCGCAGGTACTCCCCCCGCAGATCGACGGTCTTGCCCTCCCACAACCCCCGTACGATCTCCAGGAATTCGCCGGTACGCCGGTACCGGGCGTCCTTGTCCAGGAAGTCCCCGTAGGCCCGCTGCTCGTGGCTCTCGCCGCCGGTGACCACATTGAGCAGCAGCCGGCCGCCGCTCTGCCGCTGGAAGGTGGACGCCATCTGCGCGGCGAGGGTCGGCGAGACGAAGCCGGGCCGGAAGGCGACCAGGAACTTCAGGCGCTCGGTGTTCTGGCTGACCATGGCGGTGGTCAGCCAGGCGTCCTCGCACCAGGCCCCGGTCGGGGTGAGGGCGCCGACGAAGCCGAGGTCCTCGGCGGCCCTGGCGATCTGGCTCAGATAGGCGACCGTCGGCGGCCGGTCGCGTCCGGAGGCCGTGGCGGGCGTGCCGTGGCCGCCGCCGACCACATGGCGGCTGTCGCCGTTGGTGGGGAGGAACCAGTGGAAGGTGAGGGACACGTGGGGTCTCCGATCAGAGGTGTCGCCGGGTGTCGCGGGTGTCGCTGTCGCGCGTGTCGCTAGAGGAGGCCGTGGCGGGGCGGCCGTGTTCCGTTGAGCACGTACCGGCCGATGTGCTGGATCTTCCAGCGGGTGGGGTCGTGCAGCGTGTGGGTGCGGGCGTCACGCCAATGCCGGTGCAGATTGAGGGAGTTGAGGGCCGAGCGGGTGCCGGCCACCTCGAAGAGGGCCCCGGCCACCTCGACCGCCGCCTGCGCGGCCCGCACCTTGGCCGCGGCGACCGCGATGGACGCCTCGGCCGCCGTGTCGTCGGTGAGGTCGGCGCGGGCCGCGTCCACGGCGTGCGCCGCGTCACGGAGCAGCGCCTCCGACGCCCGTACCTGGAGGGCGAGTTCACCGAACCGCTGGATCAGCAGCGGATCCTCGGCGGCGGTCTCGACCCCGCTCTCGAACCACGGCCGGCTCTTCGTGCGCACGAACTCGGCGGCTTCGGCCAGCGCTCCCCCGGCGATCCCGGCGTCGATCGCCGCGTGCAGCAACTGGGCTACGGCGCCGTGGAGTTGGGGCCCCTCGAAGGTGAGGTGGTGCGGGAACACCCGGTCGGCCGGCACCTCGACGCCCTCCAGGCGGACGGTGCCGCCGGCGGTCGTACGCTGTCCCATGCCGTCCCAGTCGTCGAGCACGGTCAGACCGGCGGCGTCCCGGGGGACGCAGGCGACATGGAGGTTGTCCTCCTCGGCGCGGGCGAGCACCGGGATCCAGTCGGCGAACAGGGCACCGGTGGAGTAGTGCTTGACGCCCGTCAGGACGTACGAGCCGTCCGCCCGCGGCTCCAGCCGGGTGCGGATGTCCTGGACGTGTTTCGTCCCCGCCTCGGACTGCGCGTTCCCGAGGCGGCGCCCCGCCAGCAGCTCCGCGAAGAAGAACTTCCGCTGCTCCTCCGTGCCCTGACGGCGGATCACATTGACGTAGGCGAAGTGGCTCTGCGGGATCTGGGCCAGGCTGGGGTCGGCCGAGGCCAGCAGCCGGAAGATCTCCGCGAGGGTCGCCACGGTGACGTCGGCGCCGCCGTGCTCGGCGGGGACCGTGACGGCGAGCAGACCGGAGGCGGAGAGCCGGTCCAGCTCCTCGCGGGGCAGCCTTCGTCCGGCGTCCCGCGCGGCGGCGCCGGCGCGGAACTCCGCGGCCAGTGCCGCCGCGACGGCCAGCGCCTCCGTGTCGTCGGCGATGATGTGGGCGGGCATGGTACTCAGCTCGCCGCCGCCAGCACCGGGACGCGGCCCAGGGCCGCCGAGAACTGGTCGACCACCTGGCCCAGCGCCTCGGTCGCGGCCGGCGCGACGGTCAGCGAACCGTCCTCGTGCACGGTGATGTCCTTGTCGAGGGTGAACCAGCCCTGCACGACATGGGCCGCGCCCATGGAGCTGAGGACCGGGCGCAGGGCGTAGTCGATGGCCAGGACGTGCGCGGTGGAGCCGCCGGTGGCCAGCGGGAGCACGGTCTTGCCGGTCAGCGCGTACTGCGGCAGCAGGTCGAGGAGCGCCTTGAGGACACCCGAGTACGACGCCTTGTAGACGGGTGTGCCGACCACGACTCCGTCGGCCTGCTCGAACAGCTCGGCGGCCGCGACGATCGCGGGGTGCTTGAAGTCGGCGCCGAGCAGGGCTTCCGCCGGGATGGTGCGCACGTCGAGCGGGATGATCCGGTGCCCCTGGGCGATCAGCCGCTTGTCCAGGTGGCGCAGCAGTCGGTTGGTACGGGAGGAGGCGGAGGGGCTGCCGGAGACGGACAGGACGGTGGCCATGGGTCCTCTTTCGGGGATGCGCCGGGATGCGCTGGGATGCGTCCTCAGGCGAGGGGACGGGGCGCCCGCGAGGGGCGGACACCCCCGGGGAAGCGGTCAGGAGTACCTGGTGTGGTGGGCCGGTCGGGAGGCGTGGCGGTGCTCATGGCGGTACGGCCTCCTTCGCGGTGCGGGTGCTCAGGCGTGGGCGGGGACGGACGCGGGCTCGGTGTCGGGCAGCCGGTCCTCCAGCTCGCGCACCAGCGGCAGCACCCGCTTGCCGAAGTACTCGACCTCCTCGTGGTAGTGGAGGAAGCCGAGGAGCAGGAGGTCGACGCCGAGTTTCCGGTACGCGACGATGCGCTCCGCGATCTGTTCCGGGGTCCCGATGAGGCCGGTCCGGAAGCCGTCGTTGTACTGGACGAGGTCCTCGAAGGAGGAGTCCTGCCACATGCCCTTCCTGTCGGCCGTGGACTGCCCGGCCTGCTTCACCGCGGCCCCGAAGCCCTCGACGGCCTCGGTGTCGGCCTTGGCGACGATCTCACGGAGGGTCTCGCGGGCCTCGGCCTCGGCGTCCCGGGCGATGAGGAAGCCGTTGAGGCCGAACTTCGGTGCCGCGCGGCCGACTTCGGCGGCTGACCGGCGGACGTCGTCGATCTGCTCGGTGACTCCGTCGAAGTCCTTGCCGTTGGAGAAGTACCAGTCGGAGACGCGGCCGGCCATGGCGCGGGCGGCGGTGGAGTTGCCGCCCTGGAAGATCTCGGGGTGCGGGCGCTCGGGGGTATTGAGGGGCTTGGGCTTCAGGGAGAAGTCACGCAACCGGTAGAAGTCACCGGCGAGTTCGGTGTGGTCCTCGGTCCAGATCTGACGCAGGGCGCGGATGAACTCCTCGGAGCGGCGGTAGCGCTCGTCGTGCTCCAGCCAGGGCTCGCCGAGTGCGGTGAACTCGCCCTTGAACCAGCCCGATACGACGTTGACCGCGAAGCGGCCGTCGGAGAGGTGGTCGGCGGTGGCGCCGAGCTTCGCGAGGACGCCGGGGTGCCACAGGCCGGGGTGAACGGCGGCAATGACCTTCAGGCGCTGGGTGGCCAGGAGGAGGGCGAGGCTGAAGCTGGTGGACTCGTGCTGGTACTCGGCGCCGTAGCTGGCCATGTAGCGGACCTGGCTGAGAGCGTAGTCGAAACCGTTGTTCTCGGCGAGGACGGCGAGTTCGCGGTTGTACTCGTATCCCCAGTCGGTGCGCTGCTCGATCTTGCTGGTGACGAGTCCCCCGCTGACGTTGGGGACCCAGTAGGCGAATTTCACGGGCGCTCGGGACATGCGGAACTCCTGTTGCGGATGCTTTCGGGCACGCCGAATTCACCCGGGCGCGCGGTCGCGTTCGAGCGGTGCGCCGAAGTGCGGAATTCAGGCGTGGGAAAAGGGAGAACGCGGCGGATCGCGGAGGGTTGATCAGGCCGCGGGGCAACAGGAGGCGCTGGAGACGCGCGCGAGGTCGACATGGCGTCGCCGCGTGAGGTCCAGTCGCATCTTCATGTCCTCGATCGTGGCAGCCGTCGACGAGGAGCGTCAAGGAAAACCCGACCGGTCTCGTATCGCGGACCATTGAATTTCACGAACGTGTGACAGGGAAACCCTTGAAGCCCGCGGGAAAGCGCCCGCATTCTGCTGACCGTGCGGACAGAACAACTGGAATACATAGCGGCCGTGACCCGGCTCGGCTCACTGCGCCGGGCGGCGGAGGAACTGCGGCTGTCCCAGCCCGCGTTGAGCGAGACCGTGCGCAATCTGGAGCGGGAGCTGGGCGTCGACCTCCTGGAGCGCAAACGGTCCGGGGCGACGATGAGCGCGGAGGGCCGCGAACTGCTGCCCCACATCATCAATGTGCTGGACGCGGTGGACCGGCTGCGGTCGGCGGCGGGCGAGCAGCACCGCATCAGCCGTATGGTGCGCGTCGGCACGGTGAACGCGGCGACCGTGCCGCTGCTCATCCCGGTGGTCCGCGACTTCCGCACCGCGCATCCGCTCACCCAGGTCGAGGTGGTCGCCGCGCAGCAGACGGAGATTCACCGGGCCCTGTCGGAGGGCGGTTTCGACCTCGGTCTGGTCAACCACCTGGACGGCGACGATCTGCCCGCCGGTTTCGAGTCCACAGAACTGCTGAGCGGACGGCCGGTGGTGTGCGTCCGCCCCGACAGCCCGCTCGCCGCGCTCGACGCCGTCACCGTGGACGACCTGCTCACCCAGCCGGTCATCGCGATGCGGACCGGCTATGTCATGCACCGCTACGTCCACCGGCTGCTGCGCGGCCGCGACGCCGCCTTCTCCTACTCCACCGACGGCGCCGAGATGGGCAAGCTGATGGTCGCCGAAGGGCTCGGGGCGACGGTGCTGCCGGACTTCAGTGTGCGCGGGGATCCGCTGGAGCGGCAGGGCACGATCACCTACCGGCCGATCGTGGACGACGAGTCGACCCGGGTGCTGCTGATGCTCCGGCGGCGCAGGGCCGAGTCGGTGCCGCGGGCCGCGCAGGACCTCCACGAGGTGTTCCTGCGCAGGGCGCGCGAGCTGGGCGGGGCACTGATGTGAGACCGCGCCCGGTCAGTCGTCGTCGCCCGCCGGGACCACCACGAGGAACGCGTCCGACTTCAAGTCCATGATCACTTTCGCGGGCTGTCCCTCCGCGCGGCGCTCGGCCGCGTACTCCTCCGCCGGCCACGATCCGCGAGGAGCTCCCGCAGGAAACCGCTCCAACACCTTCGCACCCATGGCCGCCGCCACCTCCGGTTCCGATTCCCACAACCACCTTCCCTGTTTCACCTGCCCGTGATCCGCCCGGACATGTCCCCCGGGTGGTCCACGCACGCGCGCGTCACTCTCCGTCACCGCCCCGGGACCAGCCACGGCGACTGGGGCAGGGTGCTGCCGGTCTCCAGGAGCGACTTGAGGTTGGACAGCACCGCCGGCCAGCCGCCGGAGACGTCGTGCAGGGCGCCCTCGTCCCAGAGGTCCTCGTGGGTGACGGTGAGGCGGACGATGTCCTCGTGCGGGGTGATCTCGAAGGTGACCTTGGAGTAGGTGTCCTCCTGCCCCTCCTTCGCGGGATCGACCCAGGTGGCGACCAGCCGGGTGGGCCGCTCGCTCTCCACCACGGTGCCGACGACGTCGGCGACGCCGGAGCCGTCCGTGCGGACGTGCTCCCAGCGTGAGCCCTCGCGCCAGTCGGAGACATTGCTGTGGCCCCAGTAGGCGGCCGTCAGGTCGGCGTCCGTGAGGGCGTCCCAGACCTTCTCGGGGGTGCTGCTGATGTAGGTGACGTACACGAAGGTGGGCTTGTCGGTCATGGCTTCCTCGGCTCGTCGTTTCACGGCGCTCAGCGCGCTCAGGCGCGGGCGCTCGAACTTGTCGATCCAGCGCTCCTGGATCTCGTGGAGCGGGACCGGGTTGAGGTAGTGCAGCTTCTCCCGCCCCCGCCGCACCGCGACGACCAGATGGGCGGCCTCCAGGACGGCCAGGTGCTGGGTCACCGACTGGCGCGTCATCGCGATGCGCCCGCACAGCTCGCCCAGCGTCTGGCCGTTGTGCTCGTGCAGCCGGTCGAGCAACCGTCTGCGCGTGTCGTCGGCCAGCGCCTTGAAGACCTTGTCCATCCCGGAGTCACCCTCTGCTCGCACACGTTAAGTAATGCAGGTAATTACCTGCATGTCAATCCGTTTCGCTGCTGGACGTCCACGGACAGGCGAAAGCCTCCCCGGGACACGCGTCGCCCGGGGAGGCTGGGTGGGTGGTCAGTCGGAGCTAGCTGGGGCGAGGGAGTCGAGGGACCGTAGTTCTCATGTGCCGGCCGGCTCCGGGTTCACCGCCTCGGGGGTCAGGTACTCCTCCGTGATCTCCTTCGGGCCGAACGGCCACACCTTCTCGAAGCGGGCCCACAGGACGTACGCGACGCAGCCGAGGGCCAGCCAGGCCAGGGACCACTCGATGGGGTGGCGGCCCGGTGAGTTCTTGTCCGCGTAGCCGTAGATCACGCACCAGCCGACGAAGGCGACGATGCTCGGGACCGGGTAGAGCCACATCCGGTACGGGCGGTTCAGCGTCGGCTGGCGTGTGCGGAGCACGCTCAGCGCCAGGATCTGGGCCAGCGCCTGGACGATCACCATCACCGTGGTGAGGAGCTGGATGAGGGTCGCCAGGTCGGTGTGCCGGCCGATCAGGAAGCCGATCGCCGTGATCACCCCCATGGTCGCCAGGCCCAGCATCGGGAAGCGGTGCTTGGGGTGCAGCTTGGCGTAGGGGCGGAAGAAGACCCGCTCGCGGGCCGCGTCGTAGGGCACCCGCGAACCGCCGAGCAGACCGGTGAACACCGAGGCGAAGGCGGTGATCAGGATCAGCACGGTGACGGTGTCGGCGGCCCCCTTGCCCCAGGTCTTCTCCAGCACCGCCGAGGCCACCGAGGTGGAGGCGATGTCCTTCGGGTCGATCATGCGGTGCCAGTCGATGACGCCGAGGGTGCCGATCTGCAGCAGCAGGTAGATCGCCATGATGCCGAGGATCGAGTAGATGATCGAGCGGGGCAGATTGCGCCCGGGGTCCTTGATCTCCGCACCCATGTAGGCCGTGGTGTTGTAGCCGAGGTAGTCGTAGATGCCGATGGTCAGACCGCCCGCGAAGCCCAGCCAGAAGCCGCTGCTGCCCAGGTCGAAGGCGTGCGCCGGGTAGGTGAAGGCGAGGTGGCCGCTGAAGTCGGTCGCCGCGGCCAGGATGACCAGGACCACCGAGATGATCATCACGGCCCACATCACGGCCGTGATCCGGGCGATGTGCTCGATGCCCCGCCACAGCAGGACGATCACCAGTGCGATGACGCCGAGGCCGATCAGGTCGCCCGAGGTCTGCCCCAGATCCGGGGCGAGGTAGCCCAGGTACTGCACGAAGCCGACCACACCGGTCGACATGATCAGCGGGATGAAGAGCATCGCCGTCCACACGAACAGGAACGGCATCAGCCGCCCGGTGCGGTACTGGAAGGCCTGGCGGAGATAGACGTAGGAGCCGCCGGAGCCGGGCATCGCGGCGCCGAGTTCGGCCCACACCAGCCCGTCGGCGAGCGCGAGAACCGCTCCCGCGACGAAGCCGATCACCGCCTGCGGCCCGCCGAAGGCGGCGACCATCAGCGGGATCGTGACGAACGGGCCGATGCCGCACATCTGGCTCATGTTGATGGCCGTGGCCTGGAACAGGCCGACACGGCGGACGAAGCCACCACTGGGTGGCGGGCTACCGGACATGGGGGCTCCTGACGGTGGGTGCGATGCGGGAGGGACGAGGTGCGGCGCGTGCGGGCCGGTATCCGGTGGCTGACTGGGCGATAAAGTTAAGGAGCCTTACTTGATGCGTCAAGAGGGGATTCCGCGTGGGCGAGAATGGTGCGATGGCCGCCGGTGACGTCGTGACACAACAGGAACAGCCCTGGAACCGGCAGCGGTTGCGCTCCACCAACGAGCGGCTGCTCCTGGACCGGCTGCGCTCCGCCGGCCCCGCCTCGCGCGCCCAGCTGGCCCGGGACACGGGTCTGTCAAAACCGACGGTCTCCAGCGCGCTGGCCGCACTGGAGAGCGCGGGTCTGGTCCACGAGGTCGGCACGCTCGCGCCCGAGCGGGGGCGTACGGCGGTTCTGTACGCGCCGGACCCGGCGGCCGGTTACGCCCTCGGCATCGACGTCGGCCGCAGCTGGCTGCGGGTCGCGGTGGCCGACCTGGACGGCTCCGTCGTCGCCCGCTCCGACGTGCGCAACCGGGCCCGCAGTTCGGGCGCGATGGCCGACCTGGTGGTGGCGACGGCGCGGCAGGTGGTGGCCGGTTCGGGGGTGGCGCCGGACGAGGTGGTGCACGCGGTGGTGGGCACCCCCGGGGTGTACGACGAGCGGCAGCGCAGGGTGCGGTACGCGATGCATCTGCCGGGCTGGGGCCGCGCCGGCCTCTTCGACCGGATGCGGGCGGAGCTGGGCGTTCCGCTGGAGGTGCACAACGACGCCAATCTGGCCGCCCTCGGCGAGTACACGTACGGGGTCGGGGCGGGGAGCAGGCTGTTCGCGTACATCCTGATCGGCACCGGTCTCGGCATGGGCGTGGTCAGCGACGGGCGCCTGTTCACCGGGGCACACGGCCTCGCGGGCGAGATCGGGTTCCTGCCGTGGCCGGGGCAGCAGAAGCCGGAGCGGCTGGAGGACGCGGTGTCGGGGGTGGCCGTGGTGGAGGCGGCGCGCCGCTTCGGCATGAGCGGGCAGCTCACCGCGAAGGCGGTGTTCGACGCGGCCCGGCAGGGCAACGAGGCCGCGGTCAAGGCGGTTCGGCTGGAGGGCGAGCGCATCGCGCACACGGTGGCGGCGGCCGCGGCCGTGCTCGACCCGGATCTGGTGGTCCTGGGCGGCGGGGTGGGCCACAGTGTCGATCTGCTGCTGAAGCCGGTACGGGACAACCTGCGGGCGTTGACGCCGTTGCGGCCTCGGATCGCGCCCAGCCGACTGGGTGAGGACGCGGTCCTGCTGGGCGCGGTGGCCACGGCCCTGGACACCGCGCGGGACATGGTGTTCGAGCGCCGTTCGGCAGCTTCCTGAACAAGTCCCCCACACGGCGCGGTGATTGACACCGCTTCCTCGGCGCCCTAGCGTGACTTCGAGTTAGTAAAGTTTCCTAACTTTACGAAGGGGCTGGAGACTCCGTGAAAGGACACCGCCTCCCCACGGCCGCCGTGGTCCTGGGTCTGTTGGGTTCCCTGACGACCAGCGCCTGGGCGGGGCCCCACACCCATCGGACCGGCCCCCCGGACCGGCCGACCCGGGTCTCCTCCGCGCCGGGCGGCTCGACCGCGCTCTCCGGCTACGCCATCCAGTCGACGGCCAAGGTGTCCGACGCCGCGTCCGCCGTCTCCTCCCCCGGCTACCCGGCGACCGGCTGGTACCCGGCGGGGCCGCGCTCCACCGTCCTCGCCGCGCTGCTCGCCGACGGTGTGTACGCCGACCCGTTCCGCTCGACCAACCAGCAGAAGATCCCGAAGGCCGACTTCCAGGTCCCCTGGTGGTACCGCTCCGACTTCACGGTCACCGACACCGAGGAGCGCACCTATCTCGACTTCAGCGGGGTGATCTCGGCGGCCGACGTCTACGTCGACGGCAAGCAGGTCGCCACCACCAAGGACGTCACCGGCGCCTACACCGACCACGAGCTGGACGTGACTTCTCTGGTCCACTCCGGCACCAACACCGTCGCCTTCCGCGTCCAGCCCAATGACCCGGACAAGAACCTCACCATGGGGTGGATCGACTGGCTCCAGCCGCCGCCCGACGAGAACATGGGCATCGTCCGTGACGTCCTGGTCCGCCGCGGCGGCCCGGTCGCGCTGCGCGACGCGCATGTGGTGACCGATCTGGACGTGCCCTCACTGGCTTCGGCCGATCTGACGGTCAAGGCGCGGGCACGCAACGACTCCGGCGCACCGGTGACGGCGACCGTTTCGGGCGGCATCGGCACGACGACGTTCGAGAAGACCGTCACCCTCGCCGCACACGAGACCAGGGCCGTCACCTTCACCCCGTCCGACACACCGGGCCTGCGCCTCACCTCACCCAGGGTGTGGTGGCCGGCGGGCATGGGCGGCCAGCCTTTGTACGACCTGAACCTCACCGCCTCCGTCTCCGGCACCCCCTCGGACACCGCGCACGAGACCTTCGGCATCCGTGACGTCCGGGCGCCGCTGAACTCCGATGGCGCCCGCCGGTACCAGGTCAACGGACGCAGGCTGCTGATCAAGGGCGGCGGCTGGTCCCCGGACGAGTTCCTGCGCTGGGACCGGACGTATACCGAGGACCGTCTGAAGTACGCGCTCGACCTGGGCCTGAACACCATCCGCCTGGAAGGCCACCTGGAACCCGACGAGTTCTTCGACCTGGCCGACCGCTACGGCATCCTCACCCTCCCGGGCTGGGAGTGCTGCGACAAGTGGGAGGGCCAGGTCAACGGCGACGAGTCCGGCGAGAAGTGGACGGCCGCCGACTACCCGGTGGCCAAGGCGTCGATGGCCGCCGAGGCCGCCCGGCTGCGCGACCATCCGAGCGTGATCTCGTTCCTCATCGGCAGCGACTTCGCGCCCGACGCGACGATCGAGAAGAACTGTCTCGACGCCCTCCAGGCCGCCGACTGGCCCGACCCGGTGGTCGCCGCCGCCTCCGCCAACTCCTCGCCGCAGCTGGGCGGTTCCGGCATGAAGATGACCGGCCCCTACGACTGGATCCCGCCGAACTACTGGTACGCCAAACGCGAGGGCGGCGCCACCGGCTTCAACTCCGAGACCAGCGCGGGCCCCGACATCCCGACCCTGGACACCCTGCGCCGCATGATGACCCCCGCCGAACTCGACACCCTCTGGCAGAACCCCGGCGCCAAGCAGTACCACCGCTCCCCCTCGTCGACCTTCGGCACGCTCAAGCTCTACGACAACGCCCTCACCGGGCGCTACGGCGCCCCCACCGGCCTGACCGACTACGTCAGGAAGGCCCAGCTCGCCCAGTACGAGAACGTCCGCGCCCAGTTCGAGGCGTACGGCCGTAACGCCACCGACTCCTCGAAGCCGTCGACCGGCGTCGTCTACTGGATGTTCAACAGCGGCTGGACCTCGCTGCACTGGCAGCTGATGGACCGTTATCTCGACCAGGGCGGCGCCTACTTCGGGGCGAAGAAGGCCAATGAGCCGCTGCACATCCAGTACTCCTACGACGACCGCTCCGTGGACGTCGTCGACAACCGGCACACGGCGGCCTCCGGGCTCACCGCGCGGGCGACGCTGTTCGATCCCGACGGCACCCAGAGGTACGACAGGACCGTCACCGGTGTGAAGGTGGACGGCGACGGCGCGCACACCACCGCGCTCACGCTGCCCGCGTCGGTGAGCGGACTGCCGACGACCTATCTGGCCCGCCTGACGCTGACCGACGCCACCGGGAAGGAGGTCAGCCGGAACGTCTACTGGCTCTCCACCAGGCCGGACACCCTCGACTGGGCCGGCACCGACTGGTACTACACGCCCACGACGAGCTACGCCGATCTCAGGGGTCTGTCCTCGATGGCCCAGGTCCCGGTGTCGGCGACCGCGTCGACGGCGTCCGCGGGCGGCACCTCGACCACCACGGTGACCCTGCGCAACACGGGGACCGGGAAGACGCCGTCGCTGCTGACCGATGTGCATGTCGTCGACGCCAAGGGGCAGCCGGTGCTGCCGGTCCGGTGGTCGGACGACGAAGTGAGCCTGTGGCCGGGCGAGTCGGTGACGCTGACCGCCACCTACCGGACCTCGGATCTGCAGGGTGACGCGCCGCGCGTCAGGGTCTCCGGCTGGAACGCGCGGGAGCTGACGGCTGCGGCGGGGTGACCCCGTGGGGCCCGGTGCGGGCCGGGCCCCACGGACGTCAGCTGACGTTGAGCGCCGTGTCGTCGATGACGAAGGACGTCTGCAGGGTGGAGCCTTCCGTGCCGGTGAACTTCAGGGTGACCGTCTGGCCCGCGTAGCTCGCGAGGCTGAAGCTGCGCTGGGTGTAGCCACTGGCGGCGTTCAGGTTGGAGTAGGTCGCCAGCGTGCCGAGGACGGTCCCCGAGCTGTTGAGAACCTGCACCTTCAGGGTGTCGTAGGCCGTGCTGGTACTGGTCTCCGCCGTGTCGACGTGCAGATAGAAGCTGAGCGCGGCGGTGGTGCAGGCGGAGGGGATGGTCACCGACTGGGAGAGCGTGTCGGTGGTGGCGCTGCCATAGCCGTCCAGCCAGGCGTAGTACGAGCCCGTACGGGCGGACTCGCTGCTGGAGTTGGTGATGACGCCGCTGCTGGCGCTCCAGGTGGTGTTGCCCGACTCGAAGCCGTTGTTGCCGAGCAGCTGGGCGGCGGTGCAGGTGCCGGTGCCGCCGCCACCCCCACCCCCACCGCTGCTGCCGCTCGCCCCGGACAGCCACTCGGTGGCGTTGAGGGCGAGGGCCGCGTTGGTGGCGCCGGTGTCGTTCCAGCCGTCGTAGAGGGTGTTGCCGGACTGGCCGGTGCCGTCGTCGATCGGTGAGCTGTCGCCCCAGAAGGCGACCCGGCCGCTGCCGAAGGTGGAGGTCAGGAAGAAGGCGCCGGTGTTGCCCGAGTAACCGCTGCGGTACACCAGGCCCTTGACGGCCGAGTTGTCGGCCGGCTTGAGGGTGGCGGTGGTGCCGTCGGCGATCAGGCTCTTGGTGACGGTGCCGAAGGAGCCGTGGAGCACCGGATCGGTGCTGTCGCTGATCGCGGCCGGGTAGCCGGAGCTGATGTCCAGGGAGTCGATGGAGAAGCCGAACGGGTCGGTCGAGTCGACGCTGTTGTTGGTCATCAGGTCGTTGAGGATCTCGACCGCGTCCTCACCGTCGTTGTTGCGGTCCGCCCCGGTGTGGTCGGAGATCATGAACAGTCCGCCGCCGTTCTTGACGAAGTTCATGATCGCCGTCTTCTCGGCGGTGGTGAAGAGGGTGTTGGGCTCCGGCAGGACCAGGGTGTCGAAGTTCGACAGGTCGGTCGTGGACGAACCGCCGTAAGTGAGCGCGCTGGTCGCGGTCTTGAGGCTGTAGTTGCCGGTCTTCTGCAGGGCGACGCCCCACGAGGACAGCGCGCCCGTCCAGTCGGTCTCGGCGGACGGGGAGGAGTCCTGGGCCAGCGGGTCGGGCTTGCTGGTGGAGATGATCCAGTCGGCGTTGCCGGCCTCCTCGGCGTGACCGTCGTCGAAGAGGATGCGGTGGGTGGTGGCCGCGTGCGCGTGGGTGGCACCGACCGTCGTCTGGAGAGCGGCGCCCGTGGCGAGCAGGCCGAGGGCGGCGAGGGCCGTGGTGAGTCGGTGGCGGGATCTGGAACGGGTGAGCATCCGGCGTACCTCCGTGAGGGGTCGGGGACGAAAGCCGTGCGGGATGCGGATCGCCCTACGCGCGTAGACGCAGGGCATCTGCGCGCGTAGACATCCGGTCGCACCGTATCCGTGCGGCCGAACGATTGAACGGTACATGGCAGAACAGAAGCTGAACAGCTGTCATAGGACGGTCTTGACCTAAGCGGAACGGACTGTCCCTCCGCGCAGAGGGCATCCGCATACTGCTGGGGAAATTGACAAAAAGGGGCGGAGATGGAGATCTCAGGCATCATCAGTGCCATCATCATCGGAATCATCATCGGTGTGCTGGGCCGGCTGGTCGTTCCCGGCCGCCAGCACATCGGGATTCTGCTGACCATCGTCGTCGGCATCGTGGCCGCGCTGATCGGCTCGGCCATCGCGAGCGCCATCGGCGTGGCCGACACCAAGGGCATCGACTGGATCGAGTGGCTCATCCAGATCGGCCTGGCCGCGGTCGGTGTCGCCGCACTGGACCGGACGCGGGCACGGCGCTGACGGCGGCTCGTGCGCCGGTGCGCCGGCCGGTTCGGCCCGGGCGAGGCTCGTGTGCGCCTCGCCCGGGCCCGCTCTCCAGGCCCGCCGACGCGGCTCCCCGCGGCAGCCGGCGGGCCCGTCGCCTCGACCGGGCGCCCTGAGCGGGAGAGCGGGCGCCTCGGGAGGCCGTCCCCGGGCGGTGTCTCCAGGTGGTGACCCCAGGTGGTGTCTCCACGGCAGAGGGTGCCGGCCGGGGCGGGGTGTGAGGCAGGGCCGTTCGGCCCTCGCCGCCGGTCCGAACGGCCCCGGTCGGGCTTTCAACCGCGTGCCGCCAGCGCGGCGATGCCCTCGCGGCAGGAAGGGAACTCGGGTGTCCAGCCCAGCTCCCGCTCCGCCTTGGCCGACGACACACGCATGCTCGTCGCGAAGAGGGTGTGCGCGTAGGACATCGGCCGGGTCAGCCGGCGCGGCACGGTCAGCGGCTTCGGCAGGCCGAACTCCTCGGTGACGCACAGGAGATGAGCACGGAAACCGGTCGGCGTACGGTCGGTGACGTTGTACGCCTGTCCGGGGCGGCCGCGCTCGACCGCCGCGGCCACCGCGCGCGCCGCGTCCGTGAGGTCGACCCACGGCAGGACCCTGTCGCCGTCGGCGGGGGCCGGCAGCCGCCGCTTGCGCAGCATCGGCAACAGGGCGTCGGTGCCACCGGGGCCGTAGAACAGGCCGAACCTCAGGGCGATGCCCTCCAACCCACGTGCCTCGAAGGTGAGTTGCTCCTTGACCCGCATGCCCTCCACATGCCGCTCCAGTTCCGGGTCGGTGCCGGGCGGGCCGAAGGGGTCGTCCTCGGTGATCGTGTGGGTGCCGAAGTCCCCGTAGCCGTAGCCGAAGACCATCGACTCGCTGACGAACCGGCGTGCGCCGGTGGCCCGGGCGGCCTCGATGAGATGGCGGGTGCCGTCGATACGGAGGGCGTCGGTGGCGTGCATGTCGCGGTGGCGCAGGGGCGCCTTGCGCAGGGCGGTGGCGGCGTGGATGACGGTGTCGAAGTGCCGGCCGTCGACCGCGCGCAGCAGCGCGTCACGGTCCATGAGGTCGGCCCGCACCCCGGCTGCGGGTCCGCGGCCGAGGCCGGTGACCTTGTGGCCGGCCTCGGTCAGCACGCGGGTGATGTGGCCTCCGAGGACGCCGCTCGCGCCCGCCAGGAGGATGCTCTGGTCGCTCTGGTTCGTCGTCATGACCCTGCGACGGATCGGGGCGCCGCGGATGTGACATCCCCGCGGAAGCGACAGGCGCTACGGGGTGTACGTGTACGGAGTCGTCGTGGTCAGCGCCTCGAAACCGAGCCGTTCGAGGATCGGACGGCTCTGGCTGGAGGCGTCGACCTGGAGGTAGCGGTAGCCGCGCTCGACGGCGGCGCGGGCGCGGTGGGCGACCAGGGCGCGGTAGACACCGCGACCGCGCCACTCCTCGACGGTGCCGCCGCCCCAGAGCCCCGCGAACCGGGTGCCGGGCACCAGCTCCATCCGGGCCGAGCTCACCGGCTCGTCGCCGGCCAGGGCGACGACGGCGACGATGGTGTCCGGCTCGCCCGTGATCCGGGTCAGCAGCTGGTGGCGCATCCGGGTGCCGTCCCTGCCGAACGCCTTCTCGTGCACGTCGACCACGAGGTCGACGCCGGCCGCGTCCGTGACCGGCAGTACACGGATGCCCTCGGGCGGCCGGGCGTCCAGGTCGAGGCCGGCGACCTCGGCGATCATCAGCGTCTCCTCGGGCTCGGACTCGAACCCGGCCGACCGCAGCCGCTCCCCCAGGTCCATCGGCAGGTCGTGTCCGTAGAGCTTCCACTCGAACTCACGGCCGAGCCCGGAGTAGTAGGCGATCTGCCGGGCGATCGCCGCGTCCGCGTTCGTCTCGTCCAGGTCGGACCAGATCACGCCGTTCCACCCCTGGGCCGAGGCGACATGGCGCACCACTCCGCCGACCCGTTCGACACGGTCGTCGGGGCCGTCCGGCTGGGCGCCTTCGCGCATGTCACGGTCGAAGAGGGCGAGCACGCCTACGTGATCCATGTGATCACTCCAGCACCACGAGGCGACTGCGGCAACAGCATTACGAGCCGTCGTGCGACCGGACGGCAGCGAGCCGGGCGGTGAGCCGGTCACGGTCGCGGGCCCGTCGGTGAACAGACCGGCGGGCAGCGGGATCTCGTCCTCCCCGGCCGTCGCTGCCCCTGATCACGGCGGCGCTCCGTGGCGTGGCCTCGCGCGCCGACACGCCTTCCCGGCGGCGCGAGGGCGCTGGTGGACCACGGCGCACGTGCGCTTCCTCGACGGAGGGACTGAGGCGGGCCCGGTCCGCCCGAGATGCAGGGCTCCGGCCGTGGTGCCTACGATCTACGGATAAGCAGACCAGGTGGACGGCCCGGTCTCCCCACCGGGGGGAGGCGCTTGCTTTTGCTGCGCGCACATCGGCTCATGGCCGCTCATGTCGCGCTGGTCGCGGTCGCCACCATCGTGTACATGACCGTGCCGGCCACGCGTGCTCCGGTATGGGCGGTGATCGGTCTCTCCGGGGTCGCCGCCGTGCTGGTCGGCGTGCGGGTGCACCGGCCCGCCCATCGCTGGCCCTGGTGGCTGCTGGCGGCCGGTCTGTTCACGTTCATCGCGGGCGACACGTACTACAACGTCGTCGAGGAGTACTTCAAGGCCTCCAACCCGTTCCCGTCCCCCGCCGACGCCAGTTACCTCGCGACCTATCCGCTGTTCGCCGCGGGACTCTCGGGCCTGGTCCGTTACCGGTGGGCCGGGCACGACCTGCCGAGCCTGCTGGACGCGATGATCTTCACCGCTGGTCTGGCACTGCCGGTGTGGGTGTATCTGGTGCAGCCGCTCACCGAGGTGGAGGGGCTCACCTGGCAGCAGCGGGCCATCAGCATCGCCTACCCCCTCGGTGACGTCCTCGTCCTGGCCCTGCTGGCGCGGCTGCTCACCCCGAGCCCGGCCGACGGCCACAACCGGTCCGTGCAGCTCCTGGTCGTCGGCACGCTGACGCTGCTCGGCTTCGACATCGCGTACGGCATCCTGCAGCTGAACTCGATATGGCAGGCCGGCACGGCCCTGGACTCCGGGTGGATCGTCTTCTACACGGCCTGGGGCCAGGCGGCGCTGCACCCGGCGATGAAGGAGCTGACCGCGGCCGTCCCCCAGCGCAGGTCCCTGGTCGCGCCGAGGCGCCGGCCGGCCATGCTGGCCGTGGCGACCCTCATCGCCCCCGGCATCCTGCTGTACGAGGGGCTTGCCCGCACACCGCGCGACGCCGCCGTGATCGCCGCCTTCTCCATTGTGCTGTTCCTGCTCGTCATCCTTCGGCTCGGCGGGATGGTGGTGGCCCACCGGATCACGGTGGCGCGGGAGTTGGCGCTGCGCAGGGCGGCCGCGTCGCTGGTGTCCGCGGTCCGGCAGCAGGAGGTCGCCCGGTCGTGCGAGATCGCCGTCGACCGGCTGCTGGGCACCACGGTCGAGCACCGGACCCTGCTGCTGCCCGCCGAGCGCGCGTCCGACCTGGAGCCCTACCACGGGCGGCTCGTCGAGGCCCGTGAGCTGGGCCCCGACGTCGAGACCGAGGCGGCGGGCGCCACGGTGCTGGTCTGCCTGATGATCCCGCCCGAGCGTCCCTACGGCGATGTCCCGGGCGTGCTGCTGGTCGCCGGGCCGCCCGGCCGACTCGCCGAGAGCCGCGGCTCGCTGGAGATCCTGGCCTCGCACGCGGGCCTCGCCATGGAACGCATCGCCCTGCGCCAGGAGATCATCCGCAGGGAGAACGAGGCGTACTTCCGCACCCTGGTGCGCAACGCCTCCGACGTCATCCTCATCATCGAGGACGACGACACGATCCGTTACGCCAGCCCCTCGGCGGCCTCCGTCTTCGGCACCGCCGACCTCGTCGGCGCCTCGCTGCCGGAGCTGGTCGACCCGCGCGACCGGCACCGTGCGGCGCGGGAGCTGACGGCCGTGCGGGACAACGGGCCCCGGGCCACCCACGACCACTGGTGGGTGCGGCACCGGGCGGACCGGGTCGAGGTCGAGGTGCGGTGCAGCGACTTCCGGGACGAGCAGACCGTCGGCGGCCTGGTGGTCACCCTGCGCGACGTGACCGAGCAGCGCCGGCTGGAGCACGAGCTGACCCAGCGGGCCTTCCACGACTCGCTGACCGGCCTGCCCAACCGGACGCTGCTGCTGGAGCGGATCGAGCGCGCCCTGCTGCGCGGCCGCCGCGAGTCCTCCCTGACCTGTCTGCTCTTCATCGACCTCGACGACTTCAAGGACGTCAACGACACCCTCGGACACTCGGCCGGCGACCATCTGCTGATCTCGGTCGGCGAGCGGCTGTCCAAGACGCTGCGGCGCACCGACACCGCCGCCCGGCTCGGCGGCGACGAGTTCGCCGTACTGATGGAGGACGCCCGTGAGCCGCTGGACGCCGAGCTGCTGGCCGCCCAGGTCGTGCAGAGCCTGACCAGGCCGTTCGCCCTCGCGGACGAGGCGGTGACCGTCTCCGCGAGCGTGGGGGTGGCCACCGCCCGCGACAGCACGGACGCGGAGGAGCTGCTCGGCCACGCCGACCTCGCGCTGTACGCGGCGAAGGCGGCCGGCAAACGGCAGTGGCGGCGCTTCCAGCCCCTGCTGCACACCCGGATGATCGAGCGGCACGATCTGCAGAGCCGGCTCGCCCGGGCGGTGGAGGACAAGCAGTTCACCCTGCGCTACCAGCCCGTCGTGGACATCGCCGCGGGAGAGGTCGTCGGCTTCGAGGCGCTGGTCCGCTGGCCGCAGGCCCCGCCCCGGCCCGTGCCGCCGGAGCAGTTCATCACCCTGGCCGAGGAGACCGGGCACATCGCGCCGCTCGGGGCGTGGGTCCTGGAGAACGCGGTCAGCGACATCGCCGGGCTCCAGCGGCTGCCCGGCCCCGCCGCGCCGCCGTACGTCAGTGTGAACGTGTCGGCCCGGCAGTTCCGTGACGCCGGGTTCGTGGACCAGGTCGGTGAGGCGCTGCGGACGCCCGGGCTCGCACCCGGTTCGCTGCAGCTGGAGCTCACCGAGACCGTGCTGCTGCGCCGCGACGCCCAGATCCAGGCGGTGCTGCGGGCCCTGAAGGAGCTGGGCGTGCACATCGCGGTGGACGACTTCGGGACCGGATTCTCCTCGCTGCGGTATCTGCGGGACTTCCCCATCGACGTACTGAAGATCGACAAGACGTTCATCGACGACATCACCCGTGACGCCCAGCAGGTGGCGCTCGTCGAGGGCATCGTGCGCATCGCCGACACACTGGGGCTGCAGGTGATCGCCGAGGGGATCGAGGAACCGGCGCAGCGCGATCTGCTGGCGGGCATGGGCTGCCGGTTCGGGCAGGGCTTTCTGTTCGCGCGGCCGCTGACGGTACGGCAGAGCGAGCGGGTGCTGCGGCAGCGTGACGGCCGCTGCTACGCGCCGGGAGCCGACGGGACGAAGCCGGTCGCGGCGCCGAACGGGCGGCCCACGCCGGCGGAGCGGCGGGCCTCGCTGTGGGCGGACCTCGAACACCTGCGGCGCACCAGTCCGATGAGCGACGCCGTACTCGACGAGGTGCGGGGCCGGCGCATCCGCAGCCGCGGGCACTGGCTGATCGACTTCGCCTCCTGCAACTACCTGGGCTTCGACTGGGACCCGGAGATCATCGACGCCGTGGATCCCGCCGTACGGCGCTGGGGCACCCATCCCAGCTGGTCGCGGCTGCTGGGAAGCCCGCGTCTGTACCCCGAGATCGAGGAGCGGCTCGCCGGGCTGCTCGGCGCGCCGGACACGCTGCTGCTGCCGACGCTCACCCTGATCCACGCCTCGGTGATCCCGATCCTGGCCGAGGGCGGCCATGTCTTCGTGGAGGCGACGGCGCACCGGACGGTGTACGACGGCTGCCTGGTGGCCCGCGGCCAGGGCGCCACCCTGCACCGCTTCCACGCCGAACGCCCCGACGAGCTGGAGGTCCTGCTCTCCTCGGTGCCGTCGGCCCTCCCCCGGCTGGTGTGCCTGGACGGCGTCAACAGCATGACCGGGAACCTCCCGGACCTGCCCGCCCTGGCCTCGGTGTGCCGTGCCGGGGGCGCGACGCTCTACGTCGACGACGCGCACGGCTTCGGGGTCATCGGCGAGCGCGGGCCCCGGGAGCCGTGCCCGTACGGATCGCGCGGCAACGGGGTGGTGCGGCACGCAGGGGAGTCGTACGACGGGATCGTGCTGGTCTCCGGCTTCTCCAAGGCGTACTCGTCGCTGCTCGCCTTCCTCGCCCTGCCCACCGAGCTGAAGAACCGCCTGAAGACGGCCGCGGGGCCCTACCTCTACTCCGGCCCCTCCCCCACGGCGTCCCTGGCGACGGCGCTCGCCGGCCTGGATGTCAACGACCGGCGCGGTGACGCGCTCCGCACCGACCTGTTCCACCGGACGGAGCGGGTGCTGGACCACCTCGCCGCCCTGGACGTCGGCACGCTCAACCGGGACCGGCTGCCGATCATCGAGATCCCGCTGGTGAACGCCGACGACCTGGACGCGGTCGCCGCGTTCCTGTGGGAGGAGGGCATCTATGTCACGCTGGCCGCCTATCCCCTCGTACCGCGCGACCGGGTCGGCTTCCGCATCCAGGTCACGGCGCTGAACTCGGATGGCGACATCGACCGGCTGAACGGCACGCTGACCCGGCTGGCCGCGCGTTTCCCGCTGAAGCCGAAGGGCTGAGACGGCATGACGACTCACAACGACGACGTGGACTGGGACCGGTGGCCGGTCGCGGACTACCTCGCGGAGAACTACCGCGACGTGCACCCGTCCGACGCCGCGGTCATCGCCCACCACTCCGCCTTCTACCGGCGTCTGGCCCCGGACTCCCTGACCCGTACGGTCGAGTTCGGGGCGGGCCCCAACCTGTACCCGCTCATCCTCGCGGCGGCGGCGAGCCGCCGTATCGACGCCGTCGAGGCGGGGGCCGGCAATGTCGCCTATCTGGAGCGGCAGATCGTGTGCGGGCCGGAGGCGAGCTGGCTGCCCTTCCACGCGCTGTGCCGGCGGCTGAACCCGGACCTGCCCGCCACCCTGGCCCGGGCGCTGGCCCATGTCCACGTCGTCCACGCCGACGTCCGCGAACTCGCCCCCGGCGGCTACGACCTGGCGTCGATGCACTTCGTCGCCGAGGGGGCCACCGAGGACCTGGCGGAGTTCGCCGACTTCTGCCGCACCTTCGTGGGCTGCGTGGTCCCGGGCGGGTGGCTGGTCGCCGCCTTCATGGAGAACCTGCCCACCTACCGCATCGGACCGGCGTCCCGCTGGCCCGGCTGTCCGGTGAACCCGGAGACGGTCACGAAGGTGTTCACCCCGCTGACCCGCGAACTCACCGTCACCCGCATCGACGCGGACCCGACCCTGCCCGCCTACGGGGATTCGGGGATGGTGCTGCTGACGGGGGTGGCGCGCTAGGCGGCCGCGGCTGAATCGCCCCCTCGTGCGAGGCGGGCGTGTCGCCGGTGACGGTGTGGGCGAGGGAGATGGCCGCCCGGTCGGGGGCCGGGGAGCCCGGCCCGGGGTGGGGCGGGGTGGTCGGCCGCGGGCTCGGGGCGATCGGGGGTCGGGGGTCCCTCCGGCCCGGAGGCGGGGGCCGGGCCGTCCGCTTATCGTGATCGAGGGCGCCGTTCCACCCGGTCCGCGGCGGGCGCCCTTGGAGGCCGTGATGCTTGCCGAGCTGTCGACGCGGTCCGTGGTGCGGCGCTGTGCGCTCCCCGGGGCCGTCGGACTGGCCCTGCTCGCCGCCGGGCTGCCGACGGCGGCGGCGGACGGCACCGGACCCGACCTCTCGCGGTTCTACGCACAGAAGGTCTCGTGGTCGCGGTGCAAGGGCGCGGACATGCCCAGTGATCTTCAGTGCGGCAAGGTCACCGTGCCCCTCGACTACACCCGGCCCAAGGCCGGCACACTCGATCTCGCCCTCGCCCGCTACACCTCCACCGCGCGCAAGAAGCGGGGTTCCGTGGTGCTGAACTTCGGCGGGCCGGGCGGCGCCGGCGTCAGTGAACTCGCCGCGGACGGCGAGGACTTCATGGACCTCACGAACGAGTACGACGTGGTGAGCTTCGACCCGCGCGGCGTGGGCAGGTCCTCCCCGGTCAGCTGCGGCGACGGCTCCGACGAGGCGGCGGCGGTGCTCGACGACAACGCCGACCTCGGTGAACCCAGGGCCCTGCTCAGGGAGTTGAAGAAGGCCGCCGACGAATGCGCGCGGCACTCGGGCCCGGTCCTCCCCCACATCGGCACGGTGAACGCCGCACGCGACATGGACGTGATACGCCAGGCCCTCGGGGACCGGAAGCTCAACTACCTCGGCTTCTCCTACGGCACCCGCCTCGGCGCGGTCTACGCGGCCCAGTTCCCCAAAAAAGTGGGCCGGTTGGTGCTCGACGGGGTGGACACGCTCACCGAGCCGATGTCCGAACAGGGGGTGGCGGGGGCCGAGGGCCAGCAGACGGCGCTCGACGACTTCATCGCCTATTGCGTCAAGGACGTCGCCTGTCCCTTCGGGCAGGACGAGCGGGACGCCCGCGATCAGGTCGTACAGCTGGTGAACTCGCTCGACGAGAACCCGGTGCCGACGGACTTCGGCCAGGAGTTCACCGGTCAGGACCTCGTGGGCGCGATCGGTCAGGCGCTGTACAGCAAGAGCCTCTGGCCGTCGCTGGAGCGCGCCCTCTCCCAGCTCGTCGAGGACGGCGACACCCGCGGAGTGATGAACTTCGCGTCCGGCGGGGCGGGTTGGGCGGTCCGGGAGGAGTCCGACGGCGGTCTGGTCGACGAGGACCAGGTACCGCTCGACAACCTTCCGGCGGCGCTGATGGCGATCAACTGCGCCGACGATCCGGATCGCCCCGGCGCCCGCCGGATCACCGAGGACCTCGCCGCACTGCGCGCCGAGTACCAGCAGGCCTCACCGGTCTTCGGCCGCTACCGCCTCACCGAACTGCTGATGTGCTACGGCCGCCCCAGGGGCACCGCCTACATCCGCGACCAGGTACGTGATGTGCACACCGCGAAGATGCTTCTCGTGGGCACCCGGGGCGACCCGGCGACGCCGTACCGCTGGACCGTGGAGACGGCGAAGCGGCTCGGCTCCTCCGCCGTCGTCCTCGACAACAAGGGCGAGGGGCACACCGGGTACGGCTCCTCCAAGTGTGTGCACCAGAAGGTCGACGACTTCCTCATGTACGGCTCCCTGCCACCGGACGGCAGCTCCTGCGGGCCGGAGGAGGACGACGGCTGACCTCACGCCTCCCAGTCGTACGCGAGCCGGTGCAGCGCCCCGGCAGTCCGTGCGAACCCGTCGTCCCCCAGCAGCTCCCTGAGCTCGGTGTTGAAGCGGTCGATCTCCGGCTGCGCCGCGTCCAGGGCGGCGGCTCCGGCGGGGGTCAGCCCGAGGAGCACGGCTCGGTGCTGGTTCGGGTGTGTCCGCTTGGTGAGCAGCCCCGCCATGGCCAGGCGCCCCACGAGTGCCGTGACGGCCGACTCCCGAAGCCCGAGAACACGGGCCAGCTCCTGCTGCGTCATGTCCGGCTGCTCCTGTACGGCGAACAGCGCGCCGATCTGCGCGGTGGTGACGCCGGCGACGGCCAGGCAGCGACGGTCCACCGAGGTGCGCAGACGGTGTGCCGCCCGCTGGAGCAGGAAGTACAGACGCTGATCCGGCTCGGACATGGGCCGATCTTGACAGAGGTCACCGGCCCGCGCCACCCTCACTTCACTGGTGAAGTGAGACGGAGGGCCGACGCGACGATGGATCTGGACCTGGTCCGTGAGGCGCTGGGCGACCAGCCCTTCAGCAGGCTGCTCGGCACCCGGCTGGTGGACTGCGGGGACGGCGCGGCCACGCTGGAGCTGGACATCCGCGAGGAGCTGCTGCAGCAGTACGGCTTCGTCCACGGCGGTGTCGTGTCCTATCTGGCGGACAACACGCTGACGCTCGCCGCGGCCACGGTGGTGGGACCCGGGGTCATCACGTCCGGGTTCACCATCGACTACCTGCGTCCGGCCACGGGCGCGGTGCTGCGCGCGGACGCTCAGGTGGTGCGGGCCGGCCGGACCCGTGTCGTGTGCCGCTGCGAGGTGGCGACGGTCGACGGCGGCGGGGTGCGGACCCTGTGCGCCGTGGCGCAGGGCAATGTCGCGGTGACCGAACCGGCGGGCGCCGGCCGCTAGGGCACGCCATGCGGTGGCCGCCGCCACCTATTTCTGGCGGGATTGCCCCGAATGCCCGATCGGTGAATCAGTCCTATCGTGCTCTTATGGAGCACGACCTGAGTCCCTCGACCCTCTCCGAACTCCGGCGCCCGCGCCCCTATCCGGCCGTGTCCGTGCTGACACCGACACACCGCCGCGAGCCCGACAACGCACAGGACCCGGTCCGGCTGCGCAATGTGGTGGCCGAGGCCAAGAAACAGCTGGAGTCCGATCCGGCGGTGAGCCGGGAGCGGCGCTCCGACGTGGTCCACCAGCTCGACCAGGCCCTCGCGGAGGTGGATCTGGCCCATGCCGAGGACGGTCTGGTGATCTTCGCCGCTCCGGGTGAGCACCAGGTGTGGTCGCTCGGCCGTACCGTGCCCGAGCGCGTGGTCCTCTCGGACACCTTCCTCACCCGCAACCTGGTCTCCGCGCACGCCGCCGAGCGGCCGTTCTGGGTGCTGTCGGTCTCCGCCGACCGGGTCGCTCTGTGGAGCGGGGGCGCGGACCGCGTCACCCTGGAGCGCACCGGCGGATTCCCGGTGACCCGGACGCCGGTGGACTTCGACGCCGAACGGCAGGAGCGTATCGGCGACATGCCGAGCACCTTCCGCGACGAGGACACCCGGCACTTCCTGCGGGAGGCCGACGCCGCGATGGGCATGGTCCTGCGCGAACAGCCACGACCGCTCTACGTCACCGGTGAGCCGGCCGCCCTGTCCCTGCTGGACGAGGTGGGCGGCGTCACCAAGGAGGCCGTGCGCATCCCGCACGGCGGTCTGGCCCACGGCACGCCCGACGCCGTGTGGCAGGCGGTGGGTCCGACGGTGGCCGCCGAGGCCCGCCTCGGTACCCAGGCCGTCGCCCGGGAACTGGAGTCGGCCCGGGGCCGCAAGACCTTCGCGGCCGGCGTCGACGAGGTCTGGCAGAGCGCCCGGGAGGGCCGGGTACGGCTGCTCGCCGTGGAGGAGAACTACCGCGTCACGGTGCGGGACGCTCTCGGTGACCATCTGCTGCCGGCGGTGACCGGGGATCTCGACGCCCGCGAGGACATCGTGGACGAGATCGTCGAGCAGTGTCTGGAGACGGGCGCGGACGTCCGCTTCGTGCCGGACGGGACACTGGCCGACGCGCGCGGGATCGCGGGAGTCCTGCGGTACTGAGCCCGGGCGGAGGTCCGGGTCCCGGCGCGGTGGGGGTCCGGACCGGCCGCCCGGACCCCGCGCCCGGTTCAGCCGCTGACGCTCGCCGTGCCCGTCTCCAGGTGCCCGGTGAACCGGCGTGACCAGGTCGCTTCGGAGTCGACGGTGACCGTGAAGTCGTACCAACCGCCCTGGTACGCGACGGCGTTGAAGAAGTCCTCGGCCGACCCGCCCGCGGCGACCGGGTAGCTCCACGGTCCGTCGCCGCGGTAGTGGTTGGAGGTGATGGTGAACCGCACCGGCGCCGAGCCCGAGTTGGCCATCGTGAAGTAGACCGCGAGCTTGCCGGTGCCCGGCTCCACGGCGTACCGCGTGCTCACCTCGGCCGACCGGCCCGCCTTGGTCGCGTCGCCCTGGAAGCGGCGCAGGAAGCGGTTGGGGCCGACCATGGTCAGGTCGTACTTGCCGTCGCCGTACCCCGAGCCGATGTTGAAGTAGTCGGAGGCAGTGCCGCCCGCGTCGACGGTGTACTGCCAGGGCGTGGTGTCGCGGTAGGCGCCCGGGTGGATGGAGAAGTGCGCGGCACGCCGGGCGGCGCCGCCCTGGTTGGTCATGGCGAACCAGGCGAGGATCTTGCCGCCCGTCCCGAACTCCAGGTGGTCCAGATAGCCGTTCGGCTGGTACGGCAGTGCGCGGGCGGGGCGGGTGCCGGTCTCCTGGGCGGGCAGGGCGTTGGTGGTGGGCACCGGGTTGGGGAGCGGGCCGCAGGTGGAGTAGCCGATGACGCCGGTGGCGGGGAGGGGGACCGTGCCGTAGACCGGGTTGGCGAAGTCGAAGACTCCGGTGAGGTCACCGCTCACCTTGCGGCGCCAGGCGCTGATGTTGGGGCAGGAGGCGGGCCTGCCGAGGGCCGACGTCCAGGTCTCCAGGAAACGCAGCACCGAGGTGTGCTCGAAGACCTCGGAGGAGACCCAACCACCGTGCGTCCAGGGCGAGACGACGATCATCGGGACGCGGAAGCCGAAGCCGTACGGCACTCCGTTCAGGAACTCGTCGGCGGTTCCGGCGGGCGGGACCGGGGGCGGGACGTGGTCGAAGCACCCGTCGTTCTCGTCGTAGTTGAGGAACAGCACGGTCGAGTCGAAGACGTCGGGATCCGCGGCCAGGGCCTGGTAGACCAGGCTGACGAAGTGGGCGCCGTCGCCGGGCGGGGCGTAGGGGTGCTCGGAGAAGGCCTGGTTGGGGACGATCCAGGAGACCTGCGGGAGGGTGCCCGCGACGACGTCGGCCCTGACGGCGGCGGCGATGTCGTCCGGGGTCGAGCCGGTGACCTTCGCCACGGACGCCATGCCCCGGTCGTACAGGGGGCTGCCCGCCTTGGAGTTGGCGAAGCTCTTGAAGTAGGCGCAGCCGTTGTCGCCGAAGTTGTCCTGCGCGTTCTGGTAGACCTTCCAGGTCACTCCGGCGTTCTGCAGGGCCTCGGCGTAGTTCTGCCAGGTGAGGCCGGACTCGTCGCCGCCGTCATAGCTGGAGGAGTCGACCTTGCCGCTCCAGAGGTAGGTGCGGTTGGGGCCGGTGGCGCTGAGGGTGGAGCAGAAGTAGGCGTCGCAGACGGTGTAGTTGTCGGCGAGCGCGTAGTGGAAGGGGATGTCGGAGCGGTCCAGGTAGCCGAGGGAGCGGACGTTCCCCACCCCCGACACCCAGTTGTCGAGCCGTCCCTTGTTCCAGGCCGCGTGCTGGGAGGACCAGGAGTGCGGCAGATCGCCGTTGCACTGGGCGAGGGTCTCGCCGTCCTTGCCGCCCGCGGCCGGGGTGGCGCTGAGCTTCCACGGGTACTGGCGGGCGGAGCCGTTCGGCTGGTCGAAGACCGAGTGGCCGCCGCCGAGCGTGATGCCGCTGCGGTCGTCGAAGCCCCGGACGCCCTTCAGCCGCCCGAAGTAGTGGTCGAAGCTGCGGTTCTCCTGCATCAGGATCACCACGTGCTTCACGTCCGTGATCGTGCCGGTCGCCGCGCTCTGGGCAGCGGTCGCCGGACGCGCGCCGGCGCCCACCGCCATGCCCGCCGCCACGGTGGCGCCGAGCCCCACGAAGCCTCTTCGGCTGATCGGTGTCATTCGCCCCGCCCTCGTCACAGGAGTGCCCCTGCGGCACACCGCGCGCAAGGCTGCACGGGGTGAGGGCCGAGGTCCATACCCGGTCGGTGAGGCGGAGGTGAACAGAAGTCAAAGCCGGTCCCGGTTCGGCGGATCGCCGCCGTCAGACATTGCGGAACAGCGCGCTCAGCCCCCGGTCGACGGCTTCGCCCAGATCCTCCTGCCCGGCCGCCACCACCGCGTAGGTGCGCAGCAGGAAGCGCCGCAGGGCCGAGGTGTCGAACTGCAGGAGGGCCATGCCGTAGGGCGAGTGGAGCTCCACCACGGTGCGGGCGCGGCCGCAGGGCCAGAGGTGGACGTCGCCGTCGCCCGCGGGGCCCCGCAGGCCTTCCTCCAGGAGGGAGCGGGCGAAGGTCCAGCTGACCTCGGTGCCGTCGAGGGAGACGTCGGGCGGGAAGTCGAGGTGCACGGCCAGCGGGTCCTCGGAGGTGTAGCGCAACGTCGCCGGGACGGGCAGCTCCTGCTCGTCGGCGGTGATCAGACGGCCACGGGCGGGCTGTTCGAGCGCGATGTCCATGGATCGTTCCCCCCTGCAGATCGCACGTCGGCCGGATTGCCGATGTGCTTGTACGACCTCGCAGGTGCCGCTCGCATTACGCGGAAGCGCTTGCGAGTTTATGTGACCTACATCACTTTCTTTCGAAGGGAGCCCGTCGGCTCCGGGTATGCCAGGCCTCTTAGAACAGACACCCGTCGAACATGCGCATGAACACCCGCTCGGGCTCCGTTACGATGCCTCAAGTCGCGTACGGCATCTACGACTTGCCCCACCGGGCGAGGTAGCCGGTACGCGCAGGCGGACCACACCTTGAAGACGGTGGCATATGCCATAAGCACCACCGGATCGTGTGTTGCCAAATCCCTTACAGGGCGTCGCGGGCTGTGCAACAGTCGTAACGGTCCCTCCGTCCGCCTTGGTCGTACCGTCCCGCATCGGAGCGCGTCATGCCGTCCCATCTCTCTGCGGATCACCCAGCCGCCCAGCCGCCGGGGCGCGGCTCGGTCGACGCGCTGATATCGCAGACGCGACGGCTCAAGGGCGACATGGACGCCGTACGGCGGGACGCGGACGGCGACGGTTCGGACCCGCAGGAGCGCTGGCAGCGCGCGCTGAGCGATCTGGCCCTGCATCAACTCAACGACCTCGAGACCCACTTGGCGCAGTTGCGGGACGGCCCGCAGCCCGCGCCACCGCACCCGGCCCCGCCCGTGCCGTCCGCTCCCCGGCGCGGCTCGCTGCTCAGCAGGGTCGGCAGTGCGGAGTGGAACCTGCTGACGGACGAGGCGAGTTGGTCCGGTGAGCTGTACCAGATCCTGGGCCGCGCCCCCACCGCTCCCCCGCTCACCCTCGACGAACTGCCGTCCCTGGTGCTCGACGAGGACCGCGCGAAACTGACGACGATGGTCACCGACTGTCTCGTCGACGCCAAGCCCATCGACGGCGAGTTCCGCATCGTGCGCCCGGACGGCGAGGTGCGGACGGTGCACATGATGGGCGAGCCCGTGCTCGACGCCGACGGCAGCACCGCCTCCATGTGGGCCGTACTGCGGGACGTCAGCGAACTGCGCCGCAGCCAGCGGGCGGTGAGCGAGACCCGTGACTCGCTGCAGCGCCAGCAGCACCGCGCGCAGACCGAGCACCGGCTCGCGGTCGAGCTGCAGGAGGCCGTGCTGCCGCCGTGGCGCGGCTCCCTGCGGCTCCCGCACCAGGGACCCGAGACACTCGATCTCGCGGCGCACTATCTGCCCTCCTCGTCCACCGCGCTGATCGGTGGCGACTGGTACGACGCACTCGAACTCTCCGACGGACAGAGCCTGTTGAGCGTCGGTGACCTGACCGGACACGGCGTCGTCGTCACGTCCGGCATGGCGATGCTGCTCGGCGCCCTGCGGGGCATGGCGATGGCCGGCACCGAGCCGGGCCGGCTGCTCTCCCTGCTCAACCAGTTACTCGACGCCACCGTGCAACCCGCTCTGGGCAGCGCCGTCTGCTGCCGCTACCGGTCCGAGACCCGCACCCTGACCTGGGCGCAGGCCGGACACCCCGCCCCGCTGCTGTTCCGCGGCGGGACGGGGCGCAGGCTGCGCGCACCGGACGGGGTCCTGCTGGGCGCGACCTCGGGTGCCACCTACGAGCAGGCCCACGAGACCCTCGAGGTGGGCGACCTCCTGCTGCTGCACACCGACGGGCTGGTGCCCGGGCACGACAGCAGGTCGGAGCCCGCGAGCCGGCTCCTCGACCTGGCCCCCCGCTTCGGCGAGGCGCGCACCGCACAGGACTGCGTGCGGATGGTCGTGGAGGAGTTCGGCGGGACCGAGCGCGACGACGACGCGTGCGTGCTCGTCGCCAGGGTGGTCTGACCACGTGGTCCGACCGCACGAACCCCCTATACCCGTACGCTGCTTCCCCCCTGGGACTTCCTCGGCAGCGCCAGCTTGATCTCCTCCCGCAGCTCGTGGATCTTCGGATAGCTGGAGTACTCGGCGGTGAGCCGGTACATCTGGCGCAGCCGGTCCCAGGTGCGGTGGGAGGAGTTGGATCCCATCGACATCAGGGCCAGTCGGGCGTAGCGGTCGGCCTGTTCGGGGTCGTCGGCGATGAAGCAGGCGGAGGCCATGGACAGGAAGTCGAAGATCTTCGACCGCTGGCGTCCGTCGACCCGCAGAGCCAGGGCCTTCTCCGCGTAGTGCTGGGCGTGCGCGGCCGCCGAGGGATCGTGCTCGGCCAGTGTCCGGTAGGCCAGGGCCTGCATGCCGTAGAGGTCCTCCTCCTTGAACATCTGCATCCAGCTCGGCGGCGGCACATCGCCCTTGTCGGAGACGAAGAGGTCCTCCGCCTGGCCGAGGGTGCGGCGCATGGCCTGGCCCTTGCCCATGGAGGCCTGTGCCCAGGCCTCGATGGTGCAGAGCATGGCCCGGGTGCGCGGCAGCACCTCCTCGCCGGAACCGGACTGGGCCAGCTTCATCAGGTCGAGTGCGTCGTCGGGACGGCCCAGGTGCACCATCTGGCGGGCCGCGCGGGAGAGCGCCTCCCCCGCGCGGGGCCGGTCGCCGCCCTCCCGGGCCGCGTGGGCGGCGATGACGAAGTACTTCTGGGCCGTGGGTTCGAGGCCGACGTCGTGGGACATCCAGCCCGCGAGGACGGCGAGGTTGGCGGCGACGCCCCACAGGCGCCGCTGGAGATGGTCGGGATGTCGGTAGGCGAGCATGCCGCCCACCTCGTTGAGCTGGCCCACGACCGCCTTGCGCTGCAGCCCGCCGCCGCGGGCCGCGTCCCAGGCCCGGAACACCTCGACCGAGCGCTCCAGCTCCTCGATCTCCTGCGACCCGATCGGGGCGGCCTCGTAGCGGTCGAACCCGGCGGGGTCGGCGTGCAGGGGATCGTCGAAGCGTGGGGCGTCGGCCCTGAGGCCCGGGTCGGTGTGCAGCCAGTCGTACATGGCGCTGCTGAGTGCGGATCCTGCGGTGAGCGCGACACCCGCGCCCACCAAGCCGCGTCGGTTGAGCATGAGGTCCATTCCCGTGAATTCGGTGAGGACCGCCGCGGTCCGTTCGGGCGCCCACGGCACGCCGTCGGGATGTTCCGCACTCCCGGCGTCCGGCCGTTTCCCTGTACGCCCGTGCCGGACCAGACCGAGGTCCTCGATGGTCACGACACGGCCGAGACGCTCGGTGAACAGAGCCGCCAGCACCCGCGGCACCGGATCGCGGGGAATCTCCCCGGTGTCGATCCAACGCCGTACCCGGGAGGTGTCGGTCGACAGCTGGGGATGGCCCATGGCCGTCGCCTGCCGGTTGACCAGCCTCGCGAGTTCACCCTTGGACCAGCCGGCCAGGCCGAACAGGTCCGCCAGGCGGGTGTTGGGTTGTCCGCTCACGTCAAGCCCCCAGGTTCTCGGCTGAGTTGACAGTAGCCGGGTGAGAGTTGCCGGGCGACTATTCGCCAGGGTTCGCCAGGGTGCGCCAGATGGTGTGCCACTGGGCATCGGGTGTCAGGTAGGAATGCGCTACCCCGACCCGGTTGCCGTTGTGAACGACGGGTGTACTCCCCAGGGTGCTCCCGAAGTGCCGGGCCGGGTAGCGCAGTCACGCAGACAGGCAATGCAGGCACACGAAGGGATCTGTTTCGCCCATGTACGCAGCATCGTCCTCCGTGTCCGCCCCGCCCCGGTCGTTGCGCCCCCGTCCGGCGGCCGGCGGCCCCTACCTCGACCCCGCCGTGCGTCCGGCGGCCCCCGCGCTCGGTGCGGGCCGGCCCTTGCGCGCCCCGGGGCTCGGCACCCAACCGCTCAGCGGGAGACTCGACTTGTCCGGCCCCCAGGGGGCCCAACTGCGTACGGCGATCGCGTCGGTGCACCGGATCTGCCCGGAGTTCGCTCCGGTGCAGGTGCTGCGCCGCAGTGGCCGCTCCGTACTCCTGGTCGGCACCACCGGACGCAGCACGGCCGTCGCCAAGTGTTTACTGGACCACTCCCCGGTGTGGTCCGAGCGGATCCGGCACGAGATAGCGGCCTACCGCTCGTTCGTCCGGCACCGCCCTCCGGTGCGGGTGCCGAGACTGATCGCGGCGGACCCGGACAACTGCACACTCGTCATCGAGCGGATGCCGGGACGGGTGGCGGCGCTGCAGCGGCACCCGGCCGAGGCCCCGCCCCGGACGGACATCAGGGCGGCGCTCGGCGCGATCTGCCGGCTCAACGCCTGGCGGCCGCCGGCGGGCACCTTCGACGCCCCGCTGGACTACGCCGCCCGGATCTCCCGCTATCACGAACTGGGGCTGCTGACCGACCGGGACATGGGCGACCTGCAGAAGCTGCTGCACGGCATCGCGCACTCGGCGGGCCGGCAGGGCATGGGCCAGTTCTGCCACGGCGACGCACTGCTCTCGAACATCCTGCTGTCCCCGGCCGGTCCAGTGCTGGTGGACTGGGAGCACGCGGGCTGGTACCTGCCGGGCTACGACCTGGCGGTACTCTCGCCGCCACGCTCACCTCGGTCGCCGACCCGCTGCAGCGCCCGATGGACGCATACGTGAGGCTGCGCGAGGACATCACAGCGCAGGAGTG
>NZ_JBEXCS010000059.1:0-58013 GCF_040605395.1 Streptomyces sp. NPDC005648
ACGCCCTCGACGACGCCGACACCACATCGGGTCAGTCCCGGGTCCACCCCGAGTACGCGCACCGCGCCCCTCCTTCGATCTCCCCCAGCCTCACCCGGCCCGCCGCCGAGGAACCGGACGACCGGGACAGCCGTAGCGGCCGAGACCGCTCGGACGGCGGAGACGGCCCGGACGGCCGAGACGGTCAGGACACAGCCGTCCCGGTCGCGGCGGCCACCCTCGCCGCCCGCCTGCGCGCCGCCCAGGCCCCGGTCCTCACCCCCGCCGAGTCGGCCCTGCTGGAGCAGTGGCTGGACAAGCTGTCCGCCGGCTGAGCCTCGTCGCGCCCCCGGCCCGCCGGGGAGTCCCGCGCCTCACAGGCGGCCCGCGTCGCCGGACATCCCTTGGCCCTCCCCGGCCGGCGGAGCCTGCACCAGGCCCGACTGGTAGGCGATGACGACGAGTTGGGCGCGGTCCCGGGCACCCAGCTTGGTCATGGCGCGGTGTACATGCGTACGGACGGTCAGCGGGCTGACGTAGAGCTTCTCCGCGATCTCCTCGTTGGAGTGGCCCTCCGCGACCCAGGACATGACCTCCCGCTCGCGGGTGGTCAGCCCGGACAGGTCGGCGGATCCCGGCAGCCGCGTGCCGCGTACGGGAGTGGTCAGGAACCGCTGGATGAGCACCCGGGTGGCGAGCGGGGAGAGCAGCGAGTCGCCCGCCGCCACCGTCCGGATGCCGTCCAGGAGGGCGTCGGCGGTCACGTCCTTGCCGAGGAACCCGCTCGCGCCCGCCCGCAGCGCCTGGGCGACGTACTCGTCGATCTCGAAGGTGGTGAGGATCAGCACACGTGTGCCGGACAGCGCCGGGTCCGCGCAGATGACCGTCGTGGCGGCGAGGCCGTCGGTGCCGGGCATCCGGATGTCCATCAGGACGAGATCGGGACGGTGGATACGGGCCAGGTCGACCGCCTCGGCACCGTCGGTCGCCTCGGCGACCACCTCCATGTCGTCGCACGAGTCGATCAGGATGCGGAACGTGGCCCGCAGCAGGGCCTGGTCGTCGGCGAGCAGCACGCGGATGGTCATGGGGTCCGTTCCCGTCGTCTCATGGTGGTCGTCTCCCGCGTCACAGCGCGGTGGGGTACAGGGGAAGCCGGGTCGTCACTTCGAAGCCGCCCTCCAGCCGGTGGCCGGCCTGGAGGGCCCCGCCGACCGACCGGGCCCGCTCGCGCATGCCGATCAGCCCGAAGCCGTGGCCCGGAGCGGGCTCCGCCGGCCCGGTGGACGTGCCGAAGTCGGTCACGGTGATCGTCAGCTGGTCCTCACGGTAGGCGAGCCGCACATGCGCCGCTGTGGCCGAGGTGTGCTTGGCGACATTGGTCAGCGCCTCCTGCACGATGCGGTACGCCGTCAGGTCCACCCCGGGCGACAGCGACCGGGGCGTGCCCTCCGTGACGACCCGCACGCACAGGCCCGTGGAGCCGAACGCGTCCGTCAGCTCGGCGAGTTGCCCCAGACCCGGGCTCGGGGCAAGAGGTGCCTCGGGCGTGTCCGGCTGGCGCAGCAGACCGACGGTGGCCTTCATCTCGCGCAGCGCCGAGGACGTCGTACCGGCCAGCTCGGTGAGGATCTTCTGGACCTGGTCGGGATGGGTGCGGGCCAGATGGGCGGCCGTGCCCGCCTGGGCGTTGGCCAGGGCCAGATGGTGGGCGACGACGTCGTGCAGCTCGCGGGCGATCCGCATCCGCTCCTCGGCCACCCGGTGCCTGGCCTCCTCCTCACGGCTGTGCTCGGCGTACTCGGCGCGGGCCTGGACGGCCTCCAGGTACGCGGCCTTCATCCGCACGGTGGTGCCCGTGGCGACCGGCAGCAGCAGCCAGGAGGCGGGGCCGAGGGTCTTCAGCGGCCAGGGGTGGTCATTGGGGTCGATCGCGAAGGTCGTGGTCACGATCAGCGCGAGGGCGGCGAAGAAGAAGATCCTGGTGGTCATGGCGTCGGTGCCGACCGCGAGCCGCAGCAGCGCCAGCATGACCGGCGCCAGGATCAGCGGGGTGAGCAGATGGCCGAGCGCTCCGGCACCGGCGGCGCCCAGGGTCGTCACCACGGTCACCGTGCGCGGGTGGGTGCGCTGCCAGAGCAGGGCCACGCAGGAGACGGCCGCCAGCGCGATGGTGGGGCCCACCGCGTTCGAGTGGTGTGCGTCGGGCACCTGGATCTCGCTGCCGAAGAGGAAGGCGGCGAAGAGGACCGCGGCCGTCATGATGTCGACGGTGCGCATGTGTTCGTCCGCGTACCGCTGCAGATGGATGCTCATCGCGCCTCTCCGGTGCCGGTTCTCGAGTCATGGTGCGCGACGCCCCCCGGGAACGACGGGTGAGGGTCGCCCGTGTCCGATGCGACACGGGCGACCCCCACCGGGGCGGCGCACGGGGTCAGAGGCGGGCCGCCTCACGTACGGCGGACGCGGACGCGCCCGGGGCCTCACGGGTCAGTGCCTCGCCCTCCACGTCGACCGTCGGCAGCAGCCGGTCCAGCCACCCCGGCAACCACCACGCGGCCCGGCCCAGAAGGGCGAGCACCGCCGGCACGAACGCCATACGGACGACGAAGGCGTCCAGCAGCACGGCCGCGGCCAGCCCGAAGCCGATCATCTTGATCATCGACTCGCCGGCCCCTATGAAGCCCGCGAACACCGCGATCATGATCAGCGCCGCGGCCACGACCACCCGGGCGCTGTGCCGGAATCCGGTGGTGACCGCCTGGCCGGGCGGGTCTCCGTGGACGTAGGCCTCCCGGATCCTGGCCACGAGGAACACCTCGTAGTCCATGGCCAGGCCGAACACGATGCCCACCAGGAAGATCGGCATCAGGTTCATGATCGGACCGGTCTCCGCCACTCCGAGCAGATCGGCGCCGTAGCCCCACTGGAAGACCGCGACGACGGAGCCGAGCGCGGCGAGCACGGAGAGGAGGAAGCCGAGGGCGGCCTTCAGCGGGACCAGGACGGACCGGAAGACGACCAGCAGCAGGACGAACGCCAGACCCACCACCACGACGAGGTACGGGATCAGGGCGGCCTGTGTCTTCTCGGACATGTCGATGTTCAGCGCCGTCGTACCCGTGACCTCGAAGGTCGCCCCGGTGCCCGCGTCGACGGCGGGCCGGTGGTCCCGGATGGTGCCCACGAGATCCTGGGTCTTCCTGTCGCTCGGCCCGGTGGCCGGCGTCGCGGCGAACACCGCCGTGTCCCCTGCCGGGTTGAAACGCGCCGGCGAGACCGAGACGACGCCCTTCTCCGCGGCGATCTTCTCGCTGATCGCCGTCACCGCGCCCTTCGCGTCACTCGCCCCCTTGGCGTCCACGACGATCGTGAGCGGACCGTTGAACCCGGGACCGAAGCCCTTGGCGAGCGCGTCGTAGGCGCGTCGCTCCGTCGTGGACGTCGACTTCACCTCGTCGCCCGGCATGCCCAGCTGCAGATCCATCACCGGCACGGCGAGCGTGCCCAGTCCCACCACGCTCAGCAGCAGCACGGCCGCCGGGCGGCGCAGCACGAAGCCGGCCCAGCGGCTGCCCCCGTTGCGCCCGCCCGCCTCCTCGATACGGCCCTTGCGGCGGGCGGAGCGTGCCAGGACCGCGTTCGGCCACCAGCCGAGGAGCGCCGGGACAAGGGTCAGCGAGATCAGTACGGCGATCACGACCGCGCCCGCCGCGGCCAGGCCCATCTTGGTCAGCATCGGGATGCCCACCACCGACAGCCCGGCCAGCGCGATGACCACCGTGAGCCCGGCGAAGACGACCGCTGAGCCCGCCGTGCCCGCCGCGAGGCCCGCCGCGACCTGCGGGGCGTGCCCCTTGCCGCGCTCCTCGCGGTAGCGGGAGACGACGAACATCGCGTAGTCGATACCCACCGCGAGGCCCAGCATCGTGGCCAGCGTCCCGGTCGTGGACGACAGACCGAAGGTGTTCGCCAGCGCGAGGACCGAGGCCATGCCGATCCCGACGCCCACCACCGCGGTGAGCAGCGGCAGCCCGGCGGCGGCGAGCGAACCGAAGGTCAGCAGCAGGACGACGGCGGCGATCCCGATGCCGATCGCCTCGGCCGTGCCGCCCGCCGCCGGCTTGGAGGCGAGTGCCGTACCGCCGACCTCCACGGTCAGGCCCGAGTCCCGGGCCCCGTCGATGGCCCTCTCGAGGTGCCTCTTGCTGGTGTCGGTGAGGTCGTCCGCCCTGTGGTCGAAGGAGACCGTCGAGTAGGCGGTGGATCCGTCCCGGCTCACCGCGCGGGCCTTGAAGGGGTCGACGGCGCTTGACACCTGCGAGCCGTCGGCCGCCTCGCCCACGAACTTCTCGATCGCCGACCGGTGGGCGGCGGCGGTCACCTTCTGCCCGTCCGGCGCGACGAACACGACACGGGCGCTCGCGCCGTTGGCGGTGGTCCCGGGGAAGCGCTGCTCCAGCAGGTCGAACGCCTTCTGCGACTCGATGCCGGGCATGGACTCGGCTCCGTCGTCGGCGGCCGGCGCCAGCGCCGCGGCGACACCGGCACCGGCCAGTACCGCCACCCACAGCAGGACGCTCAACAGGCGTCGACGGAAGGCCAGTTGACCCAACCGGCACAGAAAAGTGGCCATGAAAAGGAGGTCTCCCCATCTGAACTCGGGTACCTCCCCAGGCTCTCGGGGCAGGGCCCTCACGTCGTCGTGCGGCTGCCGACATTCGGGGCTACTGAGAACGCAGTACGGACCCGGCCCGGCGTCATACCGGAGCACGACGGCCTCGGCGGTGGTGGAGCGGGCTACACCAGGCATCCGGGCACGCGCTCCATCGAACGGGCGGAGCGACATCGGAAGAGTTGTCGGCACAGGACGAACTCCCGATCCGAACGCCTGATCCCGAACTCCTGACCCCGAGAGGAAAAATCCGATGAGGACCCTGCTGGCATCGCGGCCCGTGCTCTGGTTCCTGTTCCTGTTCAACCTCGCCGTCGCCGCGGTGGCGCCCTTCACCGTGGACGGCGCCCAGGGGGTGCTCACCTGCGTCGGCATGGGGGTCGTCTCCCTCGGAGCGGGTGTGAGTCTGCTGCGGACCCGGAAGAAGCCGGCCTGATGGCCGCCGGATCGTCGGCCGGCGACCATGGCCATGGCCATCAAGGGCCGGAGGCTCAGCCCACCTTGGACGCGTCGGCCGACGGTTCGGCGGTCGCGGTGGCCGGCGCGGCCGTGACGACGGGCCGACGGCGGGGGATGAACGACGCCACGGCGAAGGCCAGCAGGGCGGCGCCCGCGCCGATGGCCATGACGGTCTTGAAACCGTTCTCCGAGGGCAGCGCGACGCCGCCCAGGCTGATCGTCATCTGCGACAGGATCACACCGGCGATCGCGCTGGCCGTCGATGTACCGATCGAACGCATCAGTGTGTTGAGGCTGTTGGCGGCGGCGGTCTCCGAGGGGTCCACCGCGCCCATGATGAGGGCCGGCATGGCGCCGTACGTGAAGCCGATGCCGGCGCCGATCACACAGGACACCAGCACAAGGTGCCAGACCTCGGACATCAGCACGATGTTGATGCCGTAACCGCCGGCCACGATCAGGGCGCCGATCATCAGCGTGACCTTCGGGCCCTTCGCCTTGGAGACCGCGGCGGACACCGGCGCGAACGCCATCATCACCAGGCCGGACGGCGCCATGACCAGACCGGCCGTCAGCAGCGACCTGCCCAGGCCGAAGCCGGTCCGGGCGGGCAGCTGCAGCAGCTGGGGCAGGACCAGGGACATCGCGAACATCGAGAAACCGATCGCGATCGAGGCCAGGTTGGTCACCAGCACCTGACGGCGGGCGGTCGTGCGCAGGTCCACCAGCGGCTCGGAGGTGCGCAGTTCGAAGAAGCCCCAGGCGACGAGCACCACGACCGCAGCGGCGAACAGACCCAGCGTGGTGCCGCTGGTCCAGCCCCAGTCCGCGCCCTTGGAGACCGCGAGCAGCAGGGAGACCAGGCCCACGGCCATACCGACACCGCCGACCAGGTCGAAGCGGCCACCGGACCGCACCTTCGACTCCGGCACGAACAGCACGACGAGCGCCAGCGCCACCACACCCATGCCGGCGGAGGCCCAGAACAGCACATGCCAGTCGAAGTGGTCCGCGATCAGCGCCGCCGTCGGCAGCCCCAGCGCGCCGCCGACCCCGAGCGAAGCGCTCATCAGCGCGGTCGCCCCCGCCAGCCGCTCCACCGGCAGCTCGTCGCGCATGATGCTGATGCCCAGCGGCACAACCGCCGACGCCAGGCCCTGCACCGCACGGCCGATGATCATCGGAACCAGCGACTCGCTCAGCGCGCACACGACCGAGCCGGTCACCAGCAGCACGACACTGACCAGCAGCATGCGCCGCTTGCCGAACATGTCGCCGAGCCGCCCCACCACCGGGGTCGCCACCGCGGCCGCCAGCAGTGTGGCGGTCACGGCCCAGGCGGTGTCCGACGCGGGAGCGTCCAGCAGCTTGGGCAGCTCCGGGACGATCGGGATGACCAGCGTCTGCATCAGGGAGACGACGATGCCGGCGAAGGCCAGCACGGCCACCACGGCGCCGGACCGCGAAGCGGCCGGATCGCCCGAGTCGGCAGGTCTCGGAAGAGCGTCGGACATGAAGGGAGCCTCCGTGGGGATCGTGGGGACGGACGGATGGTGCGGGCGGACCGAAACCTGAAACAGAGTTAAGTCAGGCGCTTGACTTACCTTACGGGCTCGGTTTGCCTGATCGTGCAGCGACCACCCGGATCGGAGGAGGGCGTATGTACCCGCGCGAGGACCGACAGCCCCTGAGGTATCCGTTGCACGGCACCACGGCGCTGGAGCCGCCCGCCGAGTGGGAGGAGCTGCGCGACCGCTGTCCGTTCGCCCGCGTGACCCTGCCCAGTGGTGACGAGGCCACGCTGCTCACCCGCCACGAGGACGTCCGGCAGGTTCTCTCCGACAACAGGTTCAACAACCGGCTGCGCGCCGACGCGGCCCGGATCGCGGACGACGACTCGGGCGGGGTGTTCGGCAGCGACATGGCGAAGGCCCTCCCCGCGCGCGGGGAGGCGCACCGGCGCTGGCGGAGGGCGGTGGGCAGGTGGTTCACCGCCGAGCGGGTGGCCACCCTGCGGCCGGGCATCGAGGCCATGGCCGAGAAACTCGTCGACGACATGGTGATCCACGGGCAGCCCGCCGACCTGCGGGCCCATCTGGCCCATCCGCTGCCCGTGTGGGTGATCTGCGACCTCCTCGGTGTGCCCGCCGCCGACCATCACCGGTTCGGGTACTGGTCCGACGTGCTGCTCAACCTCACCCGGTACCAGCAGGACGAGATCGAGCAGGCCCAGGACGACTTCGTCGACTACATGGCCGCCCATGTCTACGCCAAGCGCGAGACCCCGAGCGCCGACCTCCTCAGCGACCTGGTCGTCGAGTGGGACCCCGACGGCCACCCCATGTCCGAGCGCGAGCTGGTCTTCACCGGCCAGGCCCTGCTGGTCGCCGGGCACGAGACCACCACGAACGTGATCGGCAAGACCGTGGCCCTGCTGCTCGCCGACCGCCGCCGCTGGGAACGGCTCCTCGCCGATCCCTCGCTGGTGCGCCCCGCGATCGAGGAGGCCCTGCGCTTCGACCCCGACCCCGGTATCGGCATGCCCCGCTACCTGGACGAGGAGACCGGGTTCGCCGGCCATGTCCTGCCGTCCGGCACGACCGTGCTGTGCAGCACCGCTGCCGCCAACCGGGACGAGCGGGTGTTCGACGCGCCCGACGAGATGAGGCTGGACCGCACTCCCAACCCGCATCTGGCCTTCGGCGCCGGAGAGTGCTCCTGTCTCGGCCAGGAGCTGGCCCGCGCCCAGCTGCAGACCGTCCTTCGCGTGCTGTTGCGTAGGCTTCCGACGTTGGAACTCGCCGCGCCGGCGGCGGACCTGCGACGGCTCGAGGGACTGGCCGTCGGAGGGCTGAGTGAAGTCCCGGTGCGGTGGTGAGCATGACCGGCAGGACGGTACGGGCGGAGCAGGTCAGCGCGACCCGGGAGCTGATCCTGGCCGCGGCCGAGCGGCTGTTCGCCGAGCGCGGTGTCAACGCCGTCTCCAACCGTCAGGTCAGCGAGGCCGCCGGACAGGGCAACAACACCGCCGTCGGCTACCACTTCGGCACCAAGGCGGACCTGGTGCGGGCGATCGTGCGCAAGCACGCGGGGCCGATCGAGCGGATCCGCGCACGGCTGCTGGCGGAGGTCGGCGACTCGACGGACGTACGGGACTGGGTGGACTGCCTGGTGCGGCCGGTCCCGGAGCATCTGGGGACACTGGACGGCCCCACCTGGTACGCCCGCTTCTGCGCGCAGATCATGACCGACCCCGTCCTCCACGAGATCCTCGTGGAGGAGTCCCTCGCCTCCCCGTCGCTGCGACGGATCATCGACGGGCTCACCTCCTGCCTGCCCGATCTGCCTCCCGAGATCCGGGCCGAGCGCAGCGAGATGGTGCGCCATCTGATCGTGCAGATGCCCGCCGAACGCGAACGCGCCCTCGCCGAGAACCGGCCCACCCCCCGCCCCAACTGGGACGACGCCGCAACCGGCCTCGCCGACGCGATCGTCGGCCTCTGGCTGGCCCCGCTGGCCTCTCGCTCCTGAGGCGGTCAGTTTCCGGCTCCGATCGTTTTCAGCACCGCCTCGGCCATGCCCCGCTCGCCTCGTTCGTTGGGGTGGACCGACGCGGCCGGGGCGAGGGGTACGAGCGGTTCCACCCAGCGGGTGTCCCGGGCGGAGCAGGCGTCCCGTCCCACGGAAGGCGCGTATGTGTCGACATAGCCGGCCCCCGCGGCCTCGGCGCGTGTCCGCAGCATCGTGTTGAGCTGCTGCTCCTTCTCGTGCAGATAGGCGACGTCGCCGGGCGCCAGGCCCATGGACCGACCGCAGCCGGAGCCGCCGGCGGGCAGGATCGCCGGGTATCCGACGACGTACACACGCGCCTCGGGCGCCCTGTGCCTGACCTCGTTCAGCGCCCGGGCGAGCCGCTCGTCCGCCGCCCGGATCTTCTCCCGCACCTCGTCGGTGCCCCCGGCGACATAGCGCTCACGGCACGGGGCGTCGTCGGCCCACTTGCCGCCGCCCAGCGCGTAGTGGACGACCCCCTGCCCCACGCACTGCTTCACCGTCGAGGCGAAGCCGATGTCGTTGCCGCCGATGCCCAGGGTGACCAGCCGGGTCCTGTCGGACAGGGCCGAGAGCTGGGCCCCGTTGGCTCCGTCGTCGGTGCCCTGGGCGGAGAACAGGTCGCCGATGGTGGCGCCGCTGCAGCTCACGTCACGGAAGTCGGCGGCCTTCAGCTTCAGGCCGCGGGCGACCAGTGAGGGGTAGTTGCGGTCGGAGCGGTCGCACCCCGCCGGCCTGCCGTTCTGGTCCGGGATCTCCGGGCCCGCGGTGTAGGAGTCGCCCAGGGCGACGTACGGACCCTTGGGCGGGTCCTGGTCGGAGCCGTCGTGGTGGGCGATGCCGACGGCGGCGCCCAGCGCCCCGAAGGCCAGCGCCCCGGCAAGAACGGCGCGTACAGAGGTCTTCATCGGTGTGTCGTGCCTTCCGTCTCGGAGGTCGGGCGCGTCCGGACACGGTCGGTGCCGGACGGCGCTCGGCCGGGGGAGTGGGCGGCGGGACAACCGAGCAGGGAGCGGGAGAAAGGGGCGTCCTCGGGCGCGGCGCCGGCCGGGGGATGGCCGGCGCCGCGCCCGGACCGCGTCGCACCCCGTTCCGGGGCGGGGCACGGCGCGTCGGGGCGGCCTCCGCTCAAGGCGGCCCCTGTTCCCGGACGGGTTCGTGGCTCCCGTCCGGACGAAGGGGTTGCTTGCGTCAGGCAAGCATAGTTAGATTACTTGAGTCAAGCAAGAGATGAATTTACTTGAGTCAGGCAAGCAGAACGGTAGGGTGAGTGACATGCCTCCCTCGTCGCCGCACGGCGCCACCGTCGCGAGGCCGGTCCTCGCGCGGGGGGCCGGGCAGCATGTCCTGGTGGTCGCGGGCGAGCCGGAACTCGCCGAACTGCTCTCCACCACCCTGGAGTTGGCCGGCTATCGGATCAGCCTGGCCGGCAGCGGGGCCGAGGCCCTGGCGCGAGCCGACGAGCACCGCTACGACCTCGTCGTACTGGACGCCACGCTGCCCGACCTGGTGAGCCTGGCCGGGGCGTGTCGCCCCCCGGCCGCGAATCGGCCCCCGGTGCTCTTCCTCACTGTCTACGATTCCCTGGACCGGCTGCCGCCCGAACTCGGCCTGGGGCGGAAGGACTACGTCACCAAGCCGTTCCGGGTGGCCGAAGTCCTCGCCAGGATGCAGGTGTTGCTGCGTGGAGCCCATGGCGGCGCCCGCCGGAACGGCGCGCTCGCCTACGGTGACCTGGTGCTGGACGACGCCCGCTGCCAGGCGCGCCGCGACGCCCGGACGCTCGACCTCACGCCCGCCGAGTACCGGCTGCTGCGCCACCTGCTCGTCAACGCCCCCCGCGTGCTCTCCAAGGAGCAGATCGGCCGCTGTGTCTGGGGCGACTTCCGCGGTGACAACGCGATCGAGCAGCTCGTCTCCCGGCTGCGCCGCAAGGTGGACCGCGACGCGCCGGCGCTGATCCACACCCGCAGAGGCTTCGGCTACTGGCTGGGAGGGCTGGACGCCGGGACGTGACGGGGGCAGAGCGCCAACTGTGCGTCTGCGTCGCGGAGTTACGGGCTGCCGAGAGGTCGGACCCTCCACCGGCGCGTCCCGCCCCTCAAGCCCGCCTGCGACCTCGATGAAGTGAGGTTCAAGCGCGACACGTTCATCTATGGAGTGCACGAACTCCCCGTCGCCCGGTGAGGTGCTCGTCCCATGAGGCGACAACAACCGCGTGTGTGAAGGAGATCGACATGAAGGTGGAGCTGGAGGCCGACAGGTGCGTCGCCTCGGGGCAGTGCGTACTCGCCGCGATGGCCGTCTTCGACCAGGACGACGACGGCACCGCGATCCTGCTGGAGGAGGAGCCCGGGCCCGAACTCCTCGACGGCGTCCGGGAAGCCGTCGCGGTCTGCCCGGCCGCCGCCATCCGACTGGTCGAGCGGTGAACCGGATCGTCGTCGTCGGAGCCTCGGCCGCCGGACTCGCGGCGGCCGAGACCTTGCGCCGAGAGGGCCACACCGGCACGCTCACCCTCGTGGGCGACGAGCCGCTCGCCCCCTACGACCGCCCGCCGCTCTCCAAGCAGCTGCTGTCCGGCGAGTGGGAGCCCGAGCGGCTGGCCCTGCGTCCGGCGGCCGACCTGGGGCCCTCGGGCTCGACCTGCGCCTCGGTGTCGCCGCGACCGGCCTCCAACTCGCCGACCACACCGTCCGGTTGGCCGACGGCTCCGAGGTGCCGTACGACGGACTGATCGTGGCCACCGGGGTACGGCCGCGTCGGCTGCCCGGTGAGGGTGCGCATGTGCTGCGCACCCTGGGCGACGCGCTGACGCTGCGGGACCGGCTCGGGCCGGGGCTGCGGCTGGTCGTCGTCGGCGCCGGGTTCCTCGGCGCGGAGGCGGCCGCCGTGGCCTGGCGGCTCGGCGCGCAGGTCACCCTCCTCGAACCCGCTCCGGTGCCACGTGGACCTGCGCTGCGGCGTCGGAGTGGCCGAGGACGGGGTGCGGCTCACGGACGGCGGGGAGATCGAGGCCGACGAGGTCCTGGTCGCCGTCGGCTCGCTGCCGAACACCGAGTGGCTGGAGGGAAGCGGGCTGACGCTGGGCGACGGGGTCGTCTGCGACCAGTACTGCGAGGCCGCCCGGAACGTCTACGCGGCCGGTGACGTCGCCCGCTGGCACAACCCCCTCTTCGGCACCTCGATGCGGATCGAGCACCGCACCAACGCCGCCGAACAGGGCATGGCCGCGGCCCGCAACCTGATCGACCCCGGGGCGCGCACGCCGTTCGCGCCGGTGCCGTACTTCTGGTCCGACCAGTACGACATGAGGATCCGGGCCTACGGTCATCTGCGCGGCCACGACGAAGTCGCCGTGGTGGAGGGGGACTTGGCCGAGCGGCGGTTCGTCGCCGCCTACCGCACCGGTGACCGGGTGTCGGGTGCCCTGGCGATCGGGATGCCGCCCAGGGCGATCCGGCGGTGGCGTCAGGCGATCATGACCGGCACGGCCTGGGAGGAGGCGGTGAGCGATGTCGTACGAACGTAGTACGGGGAGGAAACGTCCGCAGTAGATTACTTGAGTTACGCAACAATATGGTAAAGTGGACGCATGTCCACACCACCGCTCCCCGCCGAACTCCCCGACATCCCCGCGTCGGACGAAGTGATCGAGATCGAGCGCGCGCTCACCCGTATCACCTATCTGAGTACCCGCGCCCGCCAGCACGACCGGCTGATGGCGCTGGCCGGTGTGCCGCTGGACCGCGCCGCCGTGGCGTTGCTGCGGCAGGTCGCCGACTCGGAGCCGCTGCGACCGGGGGAGCTGGCGGCCCGGCTGGGGGTGGAGGCGTCCCATGTCACCCGCACCGTGCAGCAGCTGCAGAAGTCCGGTTACGTCACCCGGGTCCCCGACCCCGACGACCGCCGGGCCCAGCGCATCGAGCTGACGGAGGCGGGCCGGCAGGCCATCCGCCGGGTCCGGGACGCGGGCGCCCGCGGTATGCAGCTCGCCCTGTCGGACTGGACGCCTCAGGAACTGCGGCAGCTCGCCACGCTCTTCCACCGGATGGTCGACGACTTCCTCACCTACTCCATCGACGAGGAGGGTGAGCAGCAGGCCGTCGCGCCTGCGGGCACCGCCTGACCCGGCCGGGGGCCGCTGGGCCATCCGGCTGATGACCTTCTTCTACCTACCGGTAACATCCCGGCAGGTCACCGGAGGAGGAACCGTGTCGCGGTCCGACCGCTCGCCCCTGCTGCTCGCCGGCCTGTTGGCCACCGCGGGCGTCGCCCATTTCGCCTCGCCTCGCCAGTTCGACGAGATCGTCCCGCGTGCCCTGCCGGGCGCCCCCAGGACGTGGACGTACGCGAGCGGCGTCGTCGAGCTGGCGCTCGCGGCCGGGATCGCGGTGCCACGCACCCGCAAGGTCGCCGCGCTCGGTGCGGCCGCCCTCTTCGTCGGCGTGTTCCCCGCCAATGTCAAGATGGCCGTCGACTGGCGGAACAGGCCCGTGCCGCAGAAGGCCGTGGCCATCGGACGACTGCCGCTGCAACTGCCGCTCGTTCTGTGGGCGCGCAGTGTGGCGAGGACTGGGGAGGCACGGGCATGAGTGAACGACTGGACGTCGGGGTCAAGGTCGACGACTTCGAGCTGCGGGACGAGACCGGAACGCCCCGCACACTGACCGAGCTGCTGGCCGACGGGCCGATCGTGCTGTTCTTCTACCCGGCCGCCCTGAGTGCCGGCTGCACCGCGGAGGCCTGTCACTTCCGGGACCTCGCCGCCGAGTTCGCCGCCGTCGGCGCGCGGCCCGTGGGCGTCAGCGGAGACAGCGTCGAGCGGCAGCAGGAGTTCGCGGGCAAGCACGGCCTCGGCATGCCCCTGCTGTCCGACGCCGACGGCACGGTGCGCGAGCTGTTCGGTGTGAAGCGCGGCTTCAACCTGGCGCCGACCAAGCGGGCCACCTTCGTGATAGCGCAGGACCGCACCATTCTGGAGATCGTCCGCAGCGAACTGCGCATGAACACCCACGCCGACCGGGCCCTGGACGCCCTGCGCGCCGCCCGCCAGAAGTGACGACCGCGAAACGGAGGGCCCTACCGGTCCTCCGTTTCGGTTGAACCAGTACGACAAAAGCACCATCCTGTGGAATATGGAGCAGGCCTCCGCTGCGGCGATCGTGGACACCCGGGGCATCGTGACGGGCTGGAGCGAGGGTGCCCGGCAACTGACCGGCCACTCGGCCGAGGATGTGGTGGGGCGGCCGGCGCGGGAGCTGCTGGCCGAGGACCCGCCGCCGGAGGCCGTGACGGCGCTGCACGGCACCGTCGCGCTGCGTCATCGTGACGGTTCGACCGTCTCGCTGCGGCTGTCGGCATGTGCCATGGCCGGTGCGGACGGCACGCCCGGCGGCTATGTGATCACCGCCGAACCGCCCGGCGATCCCGCGTCGGACCTCGCCGGACGGGCCTTCCAGCAGGCGGCCATGTCCATGTCGGTCTTCGACACCCGTCAGCACTATCTGCGCCTGAACGACATGGCCTGCCGGGTGATGGGAGTGCCGGAGGAGGCCCTCCTCGGGCGCTTCTTCTCGGACACCGTGGAGGACGCCGTCCACAGCCGAGGCTTCCTGGCCCATCTGCGGCAGGTCATCGAAACGGGCCGGCCGACCCGCTACGAGAGCTACACCGGCGCTCCCGCCCTGAACCGCGACCAGGCCTGGACCACCGAGATGTGGCCCCTGCGGGACTCCTCCGGCGAGGTGAACGCGGTCGCCCTGGCCGCGTTCGACAGCACCGAGCAGTACTGGGCCCGAGAACGCCTGGCCCTGCTCAACGAGGCCGCCGCCTCCATCGGCACCACCCTGGACGTGATCCGCACCGCCGAGGAGTTCGTCGAACTCCTGGTGCCCCGCTACGCAGACTTCGCCAGCGTCGACCTCCTCGACTGGGTCCTCGGCGCGGAGGAACAGCCCGGCCTGCCCGAGGAGGACGTCGTCCTGCGCCGCGTCGCCCACGGATCCGTCACCGAGGGCACGCCCGAGGCCGCCGTGCACATCGGCGGGGTGGACATCTATCCGGGGTTCTCCCCACCCGCGAAGGCCCTGCACAGCGGGCGTGCCGTCCTCAGCCAGGCCGGCGAACCGGACTTCATGCGCTGGGTCGCCGAACGCAACGCCCGGGCCCCGGCGGGCCGCCCGCACCGCAGAGGCGTCCACTCGATGCTCGCCGTACCGCTGCGCGCCCGCGGCACCACACTGGGCGTCGTCGTCGGCGTCCGTATCGCCAACCCGGACGACTACGGCGAGGACGACGCCGTCCTCGGAGAGGAACTCGCCAGCCGGGCCGCCGTCTGCATCGACAACGCCCGCCGCTTCGCCCGCGAACGCAGCACCGCCCTGGCGCTCCAGCACAGTCTGCTGCCCAGAGGCCTGCCCGGACAGGCCGCGGTCGAGGTGGCCCACCGCTATCTGCCCTCCGGCTCCCTGGCCGGCATCGGCGGCGACTGGTTCGACGTGATCCCGCTCTCCGGCAGCCGGGTCGCCCTGGTCGTCGGCGACGTCGTCGGCCACGGCATCCCCTCGTCCGCGACCATGGGCCGCCTCTGTACGGCCGTACGGACCCTGGCGGACGTGGACCTGCCCCCGGACGAGCTGCTCACCCACCTGGACGACCTGGTCACCCACCTCGCCTCGGACGACCGCGACGACGAGGTCGCCGAGCTCGGCGCCACCTGCCTCTACGCCGTCTACGACCCCGTCTCCCGCAGGCTCACCCTGGCCGCCGCGGGCCATCCCGCGCCCGCCCTGCTGCTGCCCGACGGCAGCGCGAACCTCGTCCCCATGGCGGCCGGACCCCCGCTCGGCGTCGGCGGCCTGCCCTTCGAGGCGACCGAGCTGGAACTGCCCGAGGGAGCGGTCGTCGCCCTCTACACCGACGGGCTGATCGAGGACCGTGACCGGGACGTCGACCACGCCACCAGCGAGCTGTGCCGCTGTCTGGCCGCCCCCGCGGAGACCCTCGACACCCTCTGCGACGCGGTCCTGAAGGCCGTGCTGCCGGAGGAGCCCAGCGACGACGTGGCCCTGCTGCTGGCCCGTACCCGGGCACTCGGCGCGGACCAGGTCGCCACCTGGGACATCACCCCGGACCCCGAGCGGGTCGCCGCCGCCCGCCAGGCCGCCACCGAACAGCTGACGGCCTGGGGCCTGGACGAGGCGGCGTTCGTCACCGAACTCGTCGTCAGCGAACTGGTCACCAACGCGATCCGCTACGGCGCACCGCCCGTCCAGCTCCGGCTGATCCGCGACCGCACCCTCATCTGCGAGGTCTCCGACGGCAGTTCCACCTCACCGCATCTGCGCCGGGCGCACGCCTTCGACGAGGGCGGTCGCGGACTGCTGCTGGTCGCGCAGCTCACCCAGCGCTGGGGCAGCCGCCAGACGCCGCGTGGCAAGACGATCTGGGCCGAACAGCCGCTGCCCCCGGCGCCGATGTGATCACTGGAAGGAGCAGCCGGGGTTCGGCACGTCCTCCGAGTACGGCTTGCCGTGCGGGAGGACGTAGAGCACGTCGAGGATCAGCGGGGTGTCGCCCTCGTTGCGCCCGAGGTGGACGTCGCCGGGGCCGCCCGGCTCGTGGACCGTGGTGCCCGTCGGGTAGACGCCGTCCTCCTCGCAGTCGGAGTGGTAGTGGCTCAGGGTGCCCTGCTGGACGAAGCCGTAGACCGGGCCGTCGTGGTAGTGCCAGCCGGTGCTCTGGCCCGGCGGCACGGTGATCTGCCGCAGGACGTAGTCGGTGTCCCCGACGGTGGTCGTGCTGATCAGCTTGCCGGTCACCCCCGGCCCCGGCGGCGTGGCACCGGCGGTGCCGCACGTCAGGACGGTGCCGGTGACGATCGCGCCGACGACGGCGGTACGGAGTGTGTGGCGCATGCGTGAGTGGCCTTCCGGGACGACGGACGAAGATCGAGTACCGCCGTGAACATAAGCGCACCGCAGGCTCGTTGGGGCCGGAACACGCCAATCGTCGCCGGACGACGTCGAGTTGGCGTCCTCGGGCCGCTCAGAACTCCTCGTGGGTCTCGGGGTCGCCGCCGAGACGCCGGTGGGCTCGGTCGGAGACGGCGCGCAGCTGCTCGGGGCCCAGCTCGAAGCCGTACACGTCGAGGTTGTGGCGCTGTCGCTCGGGGTCGGACGACTTGGGGACGGGGACCGCGCCGAGCTGGGTGTGCCAGCGCAGGACGACCTGGCCGGGTGTGACGCCGAAGGCCTCGGAGATCTGGACGAGGACCGGGTCGTTGAGCAGGTCCGTGCCGCGGCCGAGCGGGCTCCAGCTCTCGGTGACGATCCCCTTGGCGCTGTGGAAGGCGCGCAGCTCCTCCTGCGGGAACAGCGGGTGCAGCTCGATCTGGTTGACGGAGGGCAGCACACCGGTCTCCTTCTCCAGGCGCTCGATGTGCCCGGGGGTGAAGTTGGAGACGCCGATGGAGCGGACCAGGCCGTCCTCACGGAGCTTGATCATGGCCCGCCAGGAGTCGACGTACTTGTCGACCCGGGGGAGCGGCCAGTGGATGAGGTACAGGTCGACGTAGTCCAGACCGAGCCGCCGCCGGGACTCCTCGAAGGAGGCGAGGGTCTCCTCGTAGCCGTGGTGCCGGCCGGGGAGCTTCGTCGTGACCACGACCTCCTCACGGGGGACTCCGCTGCGCGAGACACCGAGGCCGACGCCGTGCTCGTTGCGGTAGTTGGTGGCCGTGTCGACCAGGCGGTAGCCCTGGCCCAGGGCCTCGGCGACGGCCCGTTCCGCCTCCGCGTCGCTCATCGGCCAGGTGCCCAGACCGATGGCGGGGAGCCGCGTGCCGTCGTTGAGCGTGTGCGTGGGGATGCTGACCACGGTGGGACCTTTCCCTCGGTTGTGCGTCCCCTCCAGCGTCACCGACACAGGCGGACCCGATCAACCGGGCCGGCGGGGACGAGGCCCTGTCGCCACGTCCCGCGAACACTGTCACGATCTGTCTGGAAGCGGCTCCCGACGGCCCATGGGGAGGCCGGAGCCGGTGTGCGCGAGTGACGGAGTGTGTATGACGACGGAGTGGGACACGGCGGCCGACGAGGTCTCGGGCGTCGCGGTGCGGCCGGTCGCCGGGCACATCGGGGCCGAGATCACCGGTGTCGATCTGGCCGGCGACCTCGACGACACCGTGGTCGCCGTGATCCGGGCGGCGCTGCTGCGCTGGAAGGTGGTGTTCTTCCGCGGGCAGCGGCTCGACCACACCGGCCATGTGGCGTTCGCGCGCCGGTTCGGGGAGCCCGTCGTGCCCCGTGGGCGCGGAAGCGCCTCACCGCCGGACTTCCCCGAGGTGGAGACCACCGCGGACCGGCTGGAGCTGGGCGGGAGGTTCGGCATGGAGCACGACGAGTGGCTGCAGCGCCGCCGCCACACCCTGCTGCGCGGCTGGCACTGCGACCACGGCGCCCGCGTCGACCCGCCGGCCGCGACGATCCTGCGCGCCGAGACCGTACCGCCCTACGGCGGCGACACCACCTGGTCCAACCTGGCCGCCGCGTACGCCGGACTCTCCGCCCCGGTGCGGGAGTTCGTCGACGGACTGCGCGCCGAGCACCGGCTCGGCGTGGGCTACCAGCCGAGGCCGGGCGACGACGCGTACCTGCGGCACCTGCTGGACCGCCAGGTCGCCTCCGTGCACCCCCTGGTGCGGGTGCACCCCGAGACGGGGGAGCGGGTGCTGTTCGTCAACGGCTACTACCTGGAGCAGATCGTCGACGTGTCCCGGCCGGAGAGCCGGGCCCTGATCGACATGCTGCTGGAGCAGGCCGTGCGGCCCGAGTACACGGTCCGCTTCCGCTGGGAGCCCGGCAGCGTCGCCTTCTGGGACAACCGGGCCACCATCCATCTCGCCCCCGGCGACAACGCCCACCTGGGCTTCCCCCGGATCATGCACCGGGTCATGCTCGCGGGGGACGTGCCCGTGGGGGTGGACGGCAAGCCGTCGGAGCCGGTCACCGGGACCGGCCCCGGGCGCTGGTGACCCTCAGACGGACGGCTGCCGGCCCAGCGCCGGGCCGAGCTTCGTGGCCATGTCCGTCAGGATCTGCACATAGTCCTCGTGCTCGAAGGTGAACGGCAGCGCGAACGCCACCTCGTCCACCTCACGGAACGCGGCGTGCGCGTGCAGCCGTTCGGCGATCTCGTCCGAGGTGCCCACGATGTCCGGCGCGAACAGCAGCCGCGCCGGGCCCTGGGGAGACGTCGTACGAGGTGTCCGCTTGGCCACGAACGCCTCGTACCGCGCGCGCTGCTCCGGCGAGGCCGAGTCGGTGGGGATGACGACCAGGCCCTGCGAGACCCGGGCCCCCTCGCCGTCGGGGTGCCGCTCGCGGAAGGCGCGGATGTGCGAGAGCTGGATCTGCGCGAAGTCGGACGCCGCCCCGTCCGCGCCCTCCGCCTTGACGACGCTGCTGGTCAGGAAGTTCATCCCGTGCTCGCCCGCCCAGCGGGCCGAGCTCAGGCTCCCGCCGCCGTACCACATACGCCGGCCCAACCCGGGGGAATGCGGCTGCACCCGGTCCGAGAACACCTCGAAACCCTCGACGCCGCTGAAGTCGGTCGCGCTCTTGCCCCGCACGAAGTCCAGCAGCCGCCGCACCCGCTCGTACGAGAAGTCCTCCGCGTCCGCCGTGTCCGGGTACAGCGCCTCCTTGACCTGGTCGAAGTGCATCGGCGGGCCGACACTCACCCCCGGATTGATCCGGCCCCCCGACAGCACGTCGACCGTCGCCAGATCCTCGGCCAGCCGCAGCGGGTTCTCCCAGCCCAGCGGGATGACGGCCGTACCGAGCTCGATACGGCTGGTGCGCTGCGAGGCGGCCGCCATGACCGCCACCGGGGACGAGATGCCGTACTGCAGATGCCGGTGGCGCAGCCATGCGCTGTCGAAGCCGAGCCGCTCACCCAGTTCGATGATCTCCAGCGTGGACTCGTGGCCGCGCCGCGGGTCCGACTCGTCGAACAGGCCGATAGTCAGGAAGCCGAGCTTGCGCAGGGGGCGTGAGGTGGGCGGCACGGGCTCCTCCGTGGTTGTTTGACGTATCAAGTAGTACGGCAGTGCCAACCCGGCCGCCAGGGGAACTGTTCCCCTCGCGCAGGTCAAGATCGGGTCATCTCAGACCAGCGGAATCGTCACCTCGTCCTCGACCGGCGGCTCGATCTCCTGGGCCCGGTTGCCGGTGGCCGCGAAACAGCGCAGCCTGACCGCCTCCGGGGTGACGTCCAGACGCAGGAACTGCTTGAAGAACGGCGGACTGTAGGTGGCCGAGCCCGGCGAGAACAGCTGCGTGTAGATCTTGCGGACCGGGAGGCGGAAGCGGGAGGTGCGGTCGGGGCGCCCACCGGCGCCGAGCAGACTGGCGACCAGCCGGACCCGGCGGCTCACACGGACCGGACCGCCGGGGGTGCGGGTCGGCGGGATGCCCAGGCGTTCGGCGACGACCGCCGTGGCCTCGGTCTCGGTCAGGGTGAAGAAGCGGGGCAGGTGCAGCCTGCGGCCGTAGAGGCGGCTGTAGAAGGCGAGGGAGTCACCGCGCAGCGGATAGCAGCGGAAGTCCTTCTCGGTGACGTTCGCGATGCCGACGCGCGGGATGGTGTGCGTGGCGTGCATGAACGCCCCGCCGCCGCCCGAGACGACGTACTGGATCGTACGGCCGTCCACCTGGACCGGATACCGCTGGTAGTTGTGGATGTCGCCGCCTATCGACGCGACGTAGTGGTGCTCGGGGTCGCGGACTATCTCGTCGACGGTGCCGCCGTCCCCTTCGATGGTGCAGGGGTGGTGTTCGCCGTCCACGTACAGGGGCGAGCCGGTGAGCAGGATCTTCGGGCGGGGCCCCTTGGACACCTCGCGCAGCCAGGCGCCCTGCCGCGCGTCGATGGTGCCGAGGAGGCCGGTGTCGATGCCGATGAGACGCAGCGGTCCCGCGTCGATCGCCCAGTACGGCCCCGGCTGGACGGCCTGTTGACCCGGTGCCGACCTCAACTCGCGTACCTCGTCCAGGTGCTGACCATCCGTCGGGCGAGGCCGGTGCCACAGGAGCGACCTCCACCAGGCCCGGGTGAACGGACGCGGCCTCGGCTCGGGCGGCAGCGGCGGGGCGTCCCCGCAGAAGACGCGCATGAACGCGCCGAGGTCCTCGTACCAGTCGTGGTTGCCCGGTATCGCGTAGATCGGCGCCGGGTAGTCCTGGTAGGGCCGGAAGAACTTCGTGCCGTAGTCGTCAGCGCTGCCCACCGGATAGATGACGTCACTGGTCACGACGGCGAAGTCGGTTCCCTGACCCACCTTCAGAAAGCCTGGTACGACGGCGTACTGGGAGTCGTCGCCCTCGCCCGTGTCGCCGATCACCATGAAGGAGAAGCTGTCCGGATCGTCACGCCGGATCACTTTGTCGGCCGGAGCTCCGAGCGCCTCCCGCTGGGCCACCCAACGGCCGCGGGTCAGGCCGGTCGGGTCCCCGAACCAGGAGGAGAGCACGCCGTTGCGGGCCGCCCACAGGGTCTTCGGATTCAGCCAGGAGAGCTTCTCGACCTTGGCGGGCATCAGCCGCCCGTACTCGCCGGGTTCCGCGGAGCCCCAGCCGGCGCCTTGGGCGGTATCGCGTGAGGAGTCAGACACCGGTGCACCGTAACAACGATCAAGCGGGGCCCGGGAAGGGGGTGCGTCCGGCGTGGTGGCCGTACCGCGCCCACGAGAGGATCATGACCGAGCACGCTCTCCCGAAAGGTCCTGTATGCCCGCCGACTTCATCGACCTCGTCAGCGACCCGGAACTCCCCGGCGACCGGCTTCTGTTGGGGATCCGGTCCTTCGACGAGCCCTTCCTGCTGACCGTCTCCCTCTCCCAGGGCCTGGGTTCCAGCGAGCTGTGGCTGGACCGGGGCAGGGCGGGCAAGGCGCGGCTCGCGGAGTTCCGGCGGGTCGGCGACCGGGTCCTGTTCGTCGTACGGAACAAGCACTTCCGCAGCACCGGCGAGCCGGCCGCCGTACGCGCGGGTGCGGAGTCCTTCCCGCTCTCCGTGGTGTGGAGCGGGCCGGTGCTGCGCGAGGAGAACGGCGCCGTGGTCGTGGACGCCACCGGGCTCGTGCTGGCCGACCACGACCGGGTAGCCGAGCATCTGCACGAGAAGGGGCAGGGGGAGTACGCGGTCGACGCCTCCCGCAGTCTGCCGCTGGTCGCCGACAGCCGCACCGGCCCCGCCGCCACCCGGCTGCCCGCGCTGCTCACCTTCGGCGGACCCGGCCGGGGCGCGGCGGTTCGCGCGGTCGCCGCGGACCCGCGCGCCCTCACCCTCGTCCAGCAGCTCAACCTGGTCCGGCTGCCCGCCGACCCGATGCCCGCGCGCCGTTTCCACCCCAACTCCGGTGGATACGGCGTCGGTTACGCCGACCACGGCCAGGTCGGCGTGCGTGACACGCAGGTGAAGGTGCAGCCCCGCTTCCGCGTCGGCCCGGACGGCACGCCGATCGTGTTCCAGGTCGACCCGGCGATCCCGGAACCCTTCCGCTCTGCGGTGATCGAGGGCGGCAACTGGTGGCAGGAGGCCTTCGCGCTGATCGGGTTGCCGGACGCCTACCGGGTCGAGGCCGGGGGCGACGCCTTCGACCCGTACGAGGTGGGTGTCAACGGGGTGGTGTGGGTGCATCGCGCGGGCCGCGGCTGGTCGCTCGGGCAGGGACTGAGCGACCCGCGCACCGGCGAGATCCTGCACGCCCGGGTCCGCCTGGGCTCCCAGCGCGTCGAGCAGGTCCGCGCCCTCGGCGAGGCCCTGCTCGCCCCCTACGGCCGTCCCGACGAGGCCGAACGGCTCGCCGCCGTCGAGGAGCTGGTCCTCGCCCGGCTGCGCCACCTGGCCGCCCACGAGATCGGCCACGCGCTCGGCTTCATGCACAACTTCGCCAGTACGACCCACGCCAAGCCGTCCGTCATGGACTACCCGCACGCCCGCGTCCGGATCACCGACGAGGGCGCCATCGACCTCTCCGCCGCGTACAGCACGGGCCTCGGCCCCTGGGACCACTTCCTCGTCGCCCACGCGTACGGGCGGTTCGCCGACGAGGACGCCGCACTCGCCCAGCTGCGGGCCGAGGCGGCCGGGGCGGGCCTGCACTTCGTCTCCGACGAGGACGCCCAGGGTTCGCACGCGGCCCACGCGGACGCCGTGACCTGGGTGACGGGCGGGGACGCGCGGCAGGCGCTGGAGACGATGCTGGAAGCCCGGCGCATCGCTCTTGCCGGGTTCTCGCGCGCCGTCCTCGCGCCCGAGCGGCAGACCGGGGAACTGGAGGAGCGGCTCGCGCTGCTGCACCTCCTGCACCGCCACGAGGTGACCGCCGTGGCCCGGCTGGTCGGCGGGGTCCGCTACGCCTACGGACTCGCGGGCGACGAGGGCCGAGGCGCCCAGCCCGTCGACCCGGTCGCGCAGCGCGACGCCCTGAGCCGACTGGCCCAGCTCCTGCGCGCCGAGCACCTCGCCCTTCCGGAAGCCGTGCTGGGCGCGCTCACCCCGCCCGCGATCCGGTACACCCGCACCGACCAGTACCTCGACACGGGCGCCGGGCGGCTCTTCGACCCCTTCGACGCGGTCCGGGTCGCCGTCACGCTGGTGACCGAACAGCTCCTGGAGCCGGCCCGTCTCAACCGCATGGCCTGGCAGCACGCCGTCGACCCCGGCGCGCCCGGCGTCACCGAGCTCGTCGACACCCTGCTGACCACGACCTGGCGGCGCACCGACCCCGTTCCGGCCGGTCTGCCGGGCGGTGTGGCGGTTCAGTACACGGCCGCCTGGACGCTGCTGAACCATCTGCTGACCGTCTTGACGGACGACACCCTGCACGCCGCCGTCCGTACGGCCCTGCGCAGCGCCCTGCGCCGGTTCGCCGGCGAACTGAGGCAGGGCGACCACGACGGACAGCGGGAGGCGGCGGACCTGATCAGCGGCTTCCTTGCCGACCCCGGATCGGTCCGGCTCGACCCGCTGCCGAGGGTGCCGCCGGGGGCGCCGAACTGAGTCCGGCGCCTGCCCGGCCGACGCGGGCCCGCCCCGAGCGCTCCGGGCAACGGGGCCCCAGGTGCCGCTTCACCACTCCCGGGCGCCGGGCGGCGGCGACCACTGCGGGGTGGGCTGGGCGGTGCCGTACACGTCCTGCTGGTGGGGGTTCTGCCGTGAGCGGGCGTTGCGGACCGGGCCGCTGAAGATGTTGCCGGAGGACTGTGGCGCCGGTTCCTCGGTCTCCTGGGCCGGGCGCGCCCGCCGCTTCGCCGCCGCCTGGTTCCAATCGCCGTCGCCGAGCACCAGCAGCGGGTCGAACATGACCACGACGCCGGCCAGCAGCAGGAAGACGGCGGGTCCCAGGAGCATCGGCAGCAGCAGGGAGGTGGGCGAGTCGCCCGCCCAGGCCGCGTCGCCCGAGCCGTGCACATGGACGCTGACCGCGGCCATCGCCGTGTAATGCATGCCGGACACCGCCACGCCCATGACCAGGCTGGCCCCGAGACTCGTCAGAAAGCCCCGGACGGTGACCGCCGCCCACAGGGCCGCCGTGGCCGCGACGATGGCGATCACCACCGACAGCAGGACGGTGACGGTGTCGTACCGGATGTCCCCGTTCACCTTCATGGCCGCCATGCCCAGGTAGTGCATCGCGGCGACCCCGAGACCGGTGATCACGCCCGCGGTGCCGAGCGTAAACGTTCCGGCACCTCGGTAGCCGACGATGAACACGCCGATGCCGACGACCACGATCGCCACGGCGAGACTGAGCAGGGTGAGAGGGGTGTTGTAGCGGATCCCGCTCTGTTTCACCTGGAAGCCGAGCATGGCGACGAAGTGCATCGTCCAGATGCCGCAGCCGATCGACGCGGCGCCGAGCGCCAGCCAACCGGGTTTCCAGGAGTCCTTGTTGATCAGGGACCGGACGATGCAGCGCAGCCCCAGAGCCCCACCCAGACAGGCCATCAGATAGGCCACCACCGGGGTCACCGCGCCGTAGCGGAACCCGTCAACCGTGCCTTGCATGTGCCAACTCCCCCCAGAGCCCTGGCATTTGATGAGGCAAGGTCTAAGGGGTGAAGACCACACAAGGCAAGGTATTACCGCCGGTACGTATTGAACTCCAGGTCAACAACGATTGACTCCGGTCACATAGAGGCGAATTCCGGCCATGATCCGCCGGTCAGGGGGAGTCGTCAGCCCTGCTGGACCGGGACGACCACCAGTTCGGCGATGTTCACATGGGGCGGCGCGGAGACGGAGAAGGCGATCGCTTCCGCGATGTCCTCGGCGGCCAGCGGACGCAGACCGGCACGCATCCCGTCCAGGGCCGTCCGCATGTCGTCGTCCCGCATGTCCGCGCCCAGCTCCGTGACCGTGACGCCCGGTTCGACGTTCCTCACCCGGACGCCACGCGGCCCGAGCTCGGCGCGCAGGTTGCGGGTCAGATGGGCGACCGCGGCCTTGGTGGCGCAGTACACCGACCAGTTGGGGTACAGGGCGTGGCCGGCCACGGAGCCGACATGGACCAGGTCGGCGGGACGGCCCCGGTCCGCGGCGGCGAGCAGGTCGCCGGTGAAGGCGCGGGCGGTGTGCAGCAGCCCGCGCAGATTGACGTCGATCATGCGGTCCCACTCGTCGGCCCGGGCGGCCTCGAAGGGGGCGCCGAGCATGGCGCCGGCATTGGCGACGACCAGGTCGACGGGACCGAGAGCGGAGGTGACGGCCCGGGCCGCGGCTTCGAGGGCGGCGGGGTCGGTCAGGTCGACGGCGAGAGGCAGCACGCCCCCGCCGGTCCGCGGACGCAGCCGCTCGGCCAGTTCCGTCAGACGGTCCTCCCGGCGGCCGAGCAGCGCAACGGCCGCCCCCTCCGCGGCGAGCCGGCGGGCGGTGGCCGCGCCGATGCCGCTGGAGGCCCCGGTGACGACGGCCACCCGGCCGGTCAGGGGCCGGGAGGAGCGCCCGGTTTCGGGGGCGGGCAGTGCGGTGCCGTCGGTGCCGGTGCCGGTGCCGGTGGTGGGCAGTGCGGTGCTGGGGGTGACGAGTTCGGAAGTCATGGCTTCGAGCCTGCGGTGATCACACCGTGGGGACCAGGCCGCCGCTCTCCGAGGAGAGCGGATCGTAGGAGTTCCACGGCCACCTTCCGCACTCCCGTCCGCGGCTCACCCCTGCCTAGGGTGGAGCCCATGGACAGCACGAACCCGCTCGGCGACTATCTGCGCGCGCGTCGCTCCCTGGTGAGCCCCGAGGACTCGGGACTGCCTTCGACCGGCCGCCGCCGGGTGGCGGGCCTGCGCCGGGAAGAGGTCGCGATGCTGGCCGGGGTCAGCGCCGACTACTACGTCAGGCTGGAGCAGGGCCGTGAGCGGCACCCCTCCGCCCAGGTGGTCGACGCGCTCGCCCGTGCGCTGCGCCTGGACCCGGAAGGGGCGGGCCATCTGCACCTGCTGGCCCGCCCGGTCCCGGAACGCGAGGCCGCGCCCGGGCGCACCGAACGGGTCGGCCCGGTCCTGCTGCGGATGATGGCGGACTGGCACCGCACTCCGGCCGTGGTCCTGGGGCGCCGTATGACCGTACTGGCCCACAACGCCCTGGGGCGTGCCCTGTTCGCCGGTCACACCTACAGCGACGATCTGATGCGGCTGGTGTTCCTGGACCCGGACGCCCGCGACTTCTACCCGGACTGGGAACAGGCGGCGGTCAACACCGTGGGCGGCCTGCGCTCGGCGGCGGGCACCGGCCACGACGATCCCGAGCTGATCCGCACCGTGGGTGAACTGTCCCTGAAAAGCCCCGAGTTCCGCCGCCTGTGGGCCCGCCACGACATCCGTCAAAAGACCCACGAGACCAAACGCTTCCGGCACCCCCACGTCGGCGAACTGACCCTGGACTACGAGTCGTTGACCGTCAACAGCGCCCCTGGCCAGCAACTGGTCGTCTACCAGGCACCCCCCGGCAGCACCTCGGAACAGGCCCTCGCCCTGCTCGGCAGCCTGACCGCCGACACCGTCGACCCGCGGCACGCGCCGGACCGCAGCCTCTGACGCCTGCCCGGCCGGCGGGTCACGCGCCCTCCCGTGTTCCGGAAGCCGCAGGTCGCGGGCGCAGGCGCAGGGTGAGGATCTGGAAGGGGCGCAGCGTCAGACGCACGACTCCGCCGACTGTCTCGTGGCTCGTGGGATCGTCCGACGGGCGTTCCAGAAGGTCGGTGACGGTTGCGGTGGCGAGCGGGAAGCCGGGGGTGAGGGTGGCCCGGGCGCGGACGCCGCCCGCCTCGTAGAGGCGTACGACGACGTCCCCGCTGCGGTCGTCGGCGAGTTTCACGGCTTCGATCACCACCCCGTCATGGTCGACCGCCACCAGGGGCTCGGTCGGCCCGCCACCGGTCCGGACGCGCTCGGGCAGGTTGTGGCGGTACCCCTCGCGGACCGCGTCCGCGACGTCGGAGCCGATGAGAAGGGCGTAGCTCAGCCGGTGGGTGCCCTGGTCCTGGTCGGGGTCGGGGAAGCGCGCGGCCCGCAGCAGGGAGAGGCGGACCGTGGTGGTCGTTCCCCCGTCGGGGCGGACGTCCCGGGTGACGTCGTGGCCGTAGGTGGAGTCGTTGACGAGGGCGGCGCCCCAGTCGCGCTCTCCGACGTGCAGGAAGCGGTGGGCGCAGATCTCGAACTTGGCCGCGTCCCAGGAGGTGTTGTGATGGGTGGGGCGCTCCACGTGGCCGAAGGGGATCTCGGCGGTGCTGTGGGCGGCCCGGACGTCGAGGGGGAAGGCCGCCTTGAGGAGCTTCTCCCGCTCGTGCCAGTCGACGACGGTGTCGACGACGAGCCGGCATGAGCCGGCCGGCAGGGTCAGCGTCTGTTCGATCCGGGACGCGCCGAACTCCCGTACGACGTGCACCGCGCCGCCTTCGAGCGCGGTGACCGACGCGGCGGCGGTGAGGTCGCGGACGCTGTTGCGGTAGAAGGCGTCGATGTCCCAGGCGTCCCACTGGTTGGGGAAGTCCTGGTGGAGCTGGAGCAGATTGCCCCGCGCGCCGGGTGCGAGGGCCTCCCGGCCGGCGGTGAGGTCGTAGGCGGAGGCGATCAGCCCGTCGGCGTCGATGACGACCCGGACCAGGCCGTTGTCGAGGACGAAGCCGTCGCCGTGCGGGACCGGGGACACGGGCGCGTCGGGCCGGGTGTCGCGGAGTTCGGCGCCGAAGGCCGGGACCCCGGCTCGGTCGTGCGGGGCGGCGTTGAAGACGACGGTGCCGTCTCCGTCGCCCGCCAGGGCCTGCTGGGCGGTGTCGATCAGGTGCTCGAGCTCCGACGCCACGGCGGCATAGGTCTCCTCCGCCTCGCGGTGCACCCACGCGATGGACGTGCCGGGCAGGATGTCGTGGAACTGGTGCAGCAGTACCGTCTTCCACAGCCGGTCCAGGACGTCGTACGGATACGGCCGCCCCTGCCGTACGGCGGCGGTGGCGGCCCACAACTCGGCCTCGCGCAGGAGGTGTTCGCTGCGGCGGTTGCCCTGCTTGGTGGCGAGCTGGCTGGTGAGGGTGCCGCGGTGGAACTCCAGATAGAGTTCGCCGGACCAGACGGGGGCGCCGCCCGCCGCCTCGTACTCGGCGTGGGCCCGGGTGAAGAAGTCGGCCGGGCCCTCGATGGCGATGCGCGCGGAACCCTCCAGGTCGGCCATGCGGGCGGCCCGGGAGAGCATCTCGCGGGTGGGGCCGCCGCCTCCGTCGCCGTAGCCGAAGGGGATGAGGGAGGTGTTGGTGCCGGCCTTGTCCTGGAAGTTGCGCACGCTGTGGGCCACTTCGGCGCCGGAGAGCTCCCCGTTGTAACTGTCGACGGGCGGGAAGTGGCTGAAGACACGGGTGCCGTCGATGCCCTCCCACCAGAAGGTGTGGTGCGGGAACTTGTTGGTCGTGTTCCAGGAGATCTTCTGGGTCAGGAACCAGCGCACGCCCGCCAGCTTCATCAGCTGCGGCAGGGCGGCGTTGTAGCCGAAGGTGTCCGGCAGCCACATCTCCTCGGTCTCGACCCCGAACTCCTCCAGATAGAACCGCTTTCCATGGACGAACTGGCGGACCAGCGCCTCGCCGCCGCTGATGTTGGTGTCGGGTTCGACCCACAGACTGCCGGTGGGCAGGAACTGCCCGGTCTTCGCCTTCTCCTGGGCGCGGGCGTACACCTCGGGGCGGTGCTCCTTGAGCCAGGCCAGCTGCTGCGCCTGGGACATCACGAACTTGAACTCCGGGTGGTCGTCCATGAGCTGGGTGACGTTGGAGACCGTACGGGCCACCTTGCGGACCGTCTCGCGCAGCGGCCACAGCCACGCCGTGTCGATGTGCGCGTGCCCGACGGCGGAGACGCGGTGCGCGCTGGCGTGTGCCGGGGCGGACAGAGCGGGGGCCAGCTCGGCGCGGGCGGCCGACGCGCTGCCGGCGACATCCTGCAGATCGACCGCGTCCAGGGCTCGTTCGGCCGCGCGCAGCAGCTGCCAGCGGCGCGGTGAGTCGGGGGAGAGCTCGTGCATGAGCTGGTCGAGGACGTCGAGGTCCTGGACGAGTTCGTACACCGGCCGGTCGACCACCGCGAGGTCCAACCGCCTCAGCCGGTAGAGGGGTTCGCCGGGATCGGCGGCCGGATCGCCGAGCCAGGGGGCGCGTCCGCCGACCGAGGTCGGGCCGAAGGTGAGCTCACCCGGCGCGGTGTGCATCACGACCGGGTTGGCCGCGGCCTCGATGTGGACGGTGAACTCCTCGCCGCCCACGGCCGACTCGGTCACCGGCAACCAGGTGTTGCGGGGGTTGAGGGCTTTCACGGCGGTGCCGTCGGCGCGATGGACGAGACCTTCGGCGGAGAAACCCGCCGAGTGGGTGGCGAAGCCGAGGTCGAGGACGGCCTCGACGGGGAGTCCGGCCCACTCGGCGGGGATCGTGCCGCTGACCTTGAACCAGCTCGTGCTCCAGGCCGGCCCCCACCAGTCACCGGTCCGCGCCGGACGGTAGGGGGCCGCGATCCCTTCCCGGACGGGGACGGGCTCACCGGGGACGTCCCAGACCTCGACCCGGAGGGGGACCGCGCGGGCATGGACAGCGGGCCGTATCCGCTCGTCGAGCACCCGGCGCAGTCGCTGCTCGGTCGCTTCACGGTCGTTGTGCATGGATCTCTTCTCCGAGGGGGGTACGGGAACGGGGCCGCTCAGCCCTTGAGCGCGCCGCCGAGGGCGAATCCGCCGCCGAGCTTGCGCGACAGCAGCAGGTAGAGCATCACCACGGGGAGCGAGTAGATGATCGAGAACGCCGACAACTGGCCGTACTGGGTCTGGTCGTGGGCGCTGAGGAAGGTGAACACACTGACGGAGGCGGGGAGTTTCTCCGGCGAGAGCAGCAGGATGAAGGGGACGAAGAAGTTCCCCCACATGCCGATGAAGGTGAAGATGGTGACCACGGTGACACCGGGGCGCATCAACGGCAGGACGACCCGCCACAGCACCTGCATCGCGTTGGCGCCGTCGATCCGGGCGGCCTCCTCCAGGACGATCGGCACTCCGTCCATGAAGCTCTTCATCAGCCAGATCCCGAACGGCAGCGCGGAGGCGGCCAGGAACAGCGTCGTACCGGGCATCGAGTCGATCAGGTTCACCTGCACGAACATGCTGTAGACGGGAATCATCACGGCGGTGATGGGCAGGCCCGTGGAGAACAGGATCGTGTAGAGGAACGGGCGGCGCAGCCGGGAGCGGTAACGGGACAGCGGGTAGGCCGCCAGGATCGACACCACCACCGTGATCAGGGTGGCGAAGCCGCACAGCAGAAGGCTGTTGAGCATCGGCCGGTAGGTGGTGTCGACGTTGAGCACCGCGTCGAAGTTGTCGAGGGTGAGGGCCGACGGCAGCTTCAGCCGGAAGCTGTTGAGGTCGCTGACCGAGGCCAGCAGCATCCACAGCAGCGGCAGGACGTATGTCACCGACACCGCCAGCAGGACGAGGTTGACCGCGAGAGCGCCGAGACGCGAGCGGCGCCGGCGTGGCGGGAGGGCCACTTTGAGGGGGGAGCGGCGGGTGGAACCGGCCCGGGAGTGGGCGGTGGCGACGGCCATCAGTCGTCCTCCAGTCCGAGCAGCCGGATGTACACGGCGGAGAACAGGGCGCCGACCACCAGCAGCACCAGCGCGATCGCGGTGCCGTAGCCGATGAGGCTGTTCTGGAACGCCTGCTGGTACATGAACACGGGCAGGGTCTCGCTCTTGTTGCCGGGACCGCCGCGGGTCATGGTGTAGATCAGGCCGAAGACCGAGAGCGTCTGGAGCGTGATCAGCATCAGGTTGGTCAGGATCGACCGCCGGATGACCGGCAGGGTGACCCGCCAGAGCCGCTGCCAGGGGCCCGCGCCGTCCATCTCGGCGGCCTCCACGAGCTCCTGCGGCACATCGTTGAGGGCGGCGGAGAAGACCATCATCGAGAAGGCGGTGCCGCGCCAGACGTTGGCCAGACAGACCGCCAGGATCGGCAGGGTGTACAGCCAGTTCTGCCGCGGCAGGTGCAGGGCCTGGAGGATGGAGTTGAGCGAGCCCTGGTCGTAGAAGAAGGCGTACATCAGGTAGCCCGCGACCACCTCGGGCAGCACCCAGGCGGCGATGACGACCCCGTTGGTCAGCGACCGGACGGGTTTCGCCGCCTTCTCCATCAGTACGGCGAGGGCGAGCCCCAGGGTGTTCTGACCGACGACCGCGGAGCCGACCACGAAGACGAACGTGAGCCATACGGCGTTGAGGAAGTCCGTGTCGCCGAAGGCCCGGGTGAAGTTGTCGAGGCCGGTGAAGTGGGTGCCGGTCGCTCCGGTGAGCTGCATGTCGGTGAACGCGTAGTAGACGCAGTACGCGATCGGGCCGGCGAGGAAGACGACCAGCAGGACGACCGCCGGCAGGAGGGGGAGGCCGCGGAGCAGGCCGCGTACGGCTGTGGGCTGCCCGCGGAACCGGCGGTGGCCGTCGGTTCCGCGAGGAGCCGGTGCGAGTGCGGTCACGAGGTGCCCTTGACCGTCTTGTCGTCACCGACGGCGGCCGCCACGTCGCTGTCGTAGGTCGCCGCCGCCTTGTCGACCGAGGCCTGACCGGTGGTCACCGACTCCATGGCCTTCTGGATCGCCGTGGAGACCTGGTTGTAGGCGGGCAGGCCCGGCCGGTAGTGGGTGTCGGCCACCAGGCCGGTGAAGAACGCGTTGGTGGGAACGGCCTTCAGATACGTCGGATCGCCGGCGACGTCGGTGCGGGTGGCGATGGTGGCGTTGGTCGCGTTCCACTTGGCCGAATTGGCCTTCGTCTGGACCGACTCCAGGAACTTCCACGCCAGGTCGGGGTTGCCGGCCTTGGCGGGGATCGACCAGGCCCAGCCGCCTGACATCGATGTCTTTCCGGGCGCCTGGCCGTTCTGGGTGGGCATGGCGGCCGTGCCCATCGTGCTCTCCCACGCGCTCCACGGCTTGGCGGAGGACGAGCCCCAGTTGTTGGGCATCCAGGAGCCGTCGATGTCGATGGCGAGCTTGCCCTCGGGGATGAGCTCGGTGCCGACGGTGGTGCCGAAGTTGGCGCCGAGCGCCTGGCTCACGGACGGGCCGAGCTTCTCGCTGAAGACGGTGTGGACGAACGACAGCGAGTCCTTGAAGCCCTGGCTGCCGACGACCCATTTCTTCTGGCCGGCGTCGTAGAGGGACTTGTCACCGGCCGGGGTGCCGTAGAGCAGCATCTCGAAGCCCTGCATGGAGGACGCCTCGCCGCCGGCGGTGCCGGTGTAGATGTTCAGCGGGGTGACACCGGGCAGTTTCGCCTTGACCGTTCTCGCGGCGGCGAGCACATCGGCCCAGGTCTTCGGCTGCCAGGGCACGGAGATTCCGGCCTGGGCGAGGAGCTTCTTGTTGTACCAGATGCCCCGGGTGTCGGTGTTGTCCGGGACGCCGTACACCTTGTTGTCGGAGGCGCCGGTGACCGCGCCCTTGGCGGCCTTCGCGTACTGCGACCAGTCGGCCCAGTTGGCGGTGTAGGTGTCGAGGGGTTTGAGGTAGCCGCCCGCGATGTCGGAGTTGATCAGTGCGGTGTCCTCGTAGACGAGGTCGGGCGCGGTGGAGGGGGACCGCATCATCAGCTGGATCTTGGTGTAGTAGTCGTTCTCCGAGGCGGTGACCGGGACGAGGTTCACCTTGGTGCCCGGGTTGGCCCGGGTGAACTCCTTCACCATCGAGGCCAGGAAGTTCGCCTGGAGCTTGTTGGCGCTGTCGAGGTTCTGCCAGTAGACGACTTTGATCGACTTGCTGGAGCTCCCCGAGGAGCCCGATCCGCAGCCGGTGACGGCCAGGGCGGTGGCGGCGGTGAGGGCCGCGGCGGTGACGATTTTGAGACGCACTGTGGTTCCTCCGGAACGGAAAACCTGAGGGAAGACCGCGCTGGGGGTGCGGTCCGCGACCGCTCGGAAGGGCGGCGACCCCCTGGCGCCGCCCCGCGCGACCGGCCCGGTTGACCCGGTTTGGTGGGCGATAGCTAAATCCAATGGATGGATTAAGTCAACGCTTCCGACATGTAAACTTCCGGCCATGCGGCGTGGAGAGGGCGCCCCGGCCGCACGGTTGCACGGAAACGATCGCGCCGCGTGGGCGAGCAGTGGGGGTCAGGTGAGGGGCAAGTGACGATGCTCGGCGGCACGAATCTGCCGCGGGTCGGCGGATACAACCAGGCCGTCGTGCTCGACGCCATCCGCACCCGGGGCACGGTCAGCCGCGTGGAGCTCGCCGCTCTCACCGGGCTGACCAACCAGACGGTGTCGAACGTCGTCCGCAAGCTCCTCGACGCCGGCCTGGTCACCGAGACCGGCCACGCCCCCTCCAGCGGCGGCAAGCGCCGTACCCTGCTCTCCCCGCGCCCCGACGGCGCCTATGCCGTCGGCGTCCATCTCGACCCCGACTCAGCCGTGATCGTCCTGGTCGACCTGGCGGGCGAGGTGATCACCGGCCGGCGGCTCAGGCTCACCACACCGGACGATCCCGCGGACATGGTGGACCGAGTGGCCCGGGCGACCCAGCGGCTCATCGGCCGCTCCGAGATCGACCCGGCCAAGCTGCTCGGTCTGGGCATCGCCGCGCCCGGGCCGATCGACGGCTCGTCCGGCTGTGTCGTGTCGCCGCCGAACCTCCCGGGCTGGGGGCGAGTGCCTCTGGTGGAGATGTTCGCGTCGGCCACCGGTCTGCCCGTCGCGCTCGACAACGACGCGACCGCCGCGGCGATCGGCGAACGCTGGATCGGCGGCGAGTCCCGGGCCGGCAGCTTCCTGTTCATCTACCTGGGCACCGGCATCGGCGCTGGGATCGTCCTCAACAACACGGTGCTGCACGGCGATTCGGGAAACGCCGGGGAGTTCGGCCACATGCCCGTGGAACCGGGCGACCGGGTCTGCGCCTGCGGGGCCACCGACTGTCTCGGGCCCTACTGCACCCCGTCCGCGATCATCGACGACCTGGTGCGGCGCCATGGCCGCGGCGCCGCCGACCGTATCGGTGTGACCGGGACCCCCGAATCCCTCCACAACGACTGGAAGTCGCTGCGGCGCGCCGCCCGCGGCGGTGACCCGGACGCCTGCGACGTCGTACGCCGCGCCGCCCGCCGTATCGCCCAGGCCGCACGCGGGGCCGCCAGCCTGCTCGACGTCCCGCGGGTCGTGCTCGGCGGGGAGGCGCTGCGCGGTATCGAGCCGATCCTCCTCGAGGAGATCGACGCCGCCGTGAACCGCACCTCCGTGGCCCGCTCCATCCGCCCGGTCGTCATCGAGCAGAGCGTCATCGGCGACACGGTCGGCGCGGTCGGCGCGGCGTCCCTGGTCCTGCACGGCAACTACGCCCCGGGCTGGCGCATGCTCACCGACCCCGTCACCTGACCCACCGACGGCCGGTTCACCCTTCGCGGCGCAGGCTCGCCGACAGGTGGTGCTGCAACGGCTGCCCGACCGCGGCGAGTTCATGGACGAACGAGAGCGTGCCGCCGTCCGTCAGGGTGTAACGGCGACGGGTGGCGTCTACCCGCTTGGCGGTCGGGGTGAGCGCCACCTGGTGCGTCGCGAGTTCGACCGTGTCGTCGCGCACGCGACCCACGGCGATCTCCGCGATACCGGTGGGCTGAGTGATCAGCGCCTCCACCCGCCCGTCGGCCTGAAGCCGCCACCACCCGCTCTCCCGTGCCGCCGCACGCACCGCCGAACCGTCCGCGTCCAGCAGCCACGCCCGAGCCTCGTACCGCAGAAAAGGCCGCCCGTCATGGCTGAGGACGACCTCCTGGGCGTAGCGGAAGTCGCTGTCCAGCGTCGGATATTCACCCCGCCCCCGGCCACGCCACGTGCCCAGCAGCCCGAGTACGGGTGTGAGCAGCGCGTGCGGCTCAGGGACTTCGCCCGGCTCTCGGGCGTCGGGGTACGGGCACTGAAGTGCGGGGTCGAACACGGCTGAACTCCTCGGGTAGTACCGGCGGCTGCAAGCCTAGGGCCGACGGACCACCCGAGGAGTGTCCGCTCTCAGGCCTCCGTCTCGATCTCCGCTTCGGCGACCGCGATGGCGATGCCGAGGGCCCGGGCGATGTTGCCCGCCGCCGTCATGACGCGGGCGGTGCCCACGATGGGGGCGATGGCGACCAGGACGTCCTGCAACTGCTCCGCGGTCAGGCCGGTCTGGAGAGCGGGGTCGATATGGGCCACGTACGAGATGGGCGGGGCGTCCGAGGCGGCGAGAGCGGCGATGCGGGTGAGGATGAGCATGTCGGGGGCCAGTCCGCAGCGCTCGATCGAGTCGACCGTCATGGCCGCGAGGGTGTCCAGGACCGGGGTCTGTGATGCGGTGGACATGTCGTGTGTCCTCCCGTTGAGTGCGGGCACTTTCCCTCCCACCGTAGAACCGGTCCGGGCCGCGCGCAGAAGGGCGCTCGTCCGCCGGCGCCGCCTCCCGCCCCGAGATGTCCGATCCCCCGGTTGGCTTCAGAATTGACGCCATGGCCTGCTCGTCCCTGATCGGAGGCTCCCATGAAGGACTTCAAGTTCGAGCAGAAGGCGTCACTGTCCCGGTTGGAGGCGGCCGACCGGCTCGCCGCACTCGCCGACGCGCTGCGGGAAGGCGGGGAGGCCGAGCTGGAACTCGGTTCCGGAACCCTCAACCTGCGGATCCCCGAGGACCTTCGGAGCGAGATAGAGGTCGAGGTCGAGGACGGGGAGATCGAGCTGGAGATCGAGTTCAAGTGGCCGACCGCATCGGCCCACAGGGCGCCGGCGCGCGCCGCCCGGAGCAGGAGCACCAAGCGGGCCGCAGCGAAGACGTCCTGAGCCAGGGGCCCGGTATCACGCCGGTTGCGGAGCGAAGGGGTGCAACTCGTCGGCGCCCGGCCCCACGACGCCGTAGCTGCCCTCCGGCACCTCGTTCCAGGCGCCCGGCAGGTCGCCGAGGGGCTCGGACACGATGAGCCGGGTCTCGTCGGACACCTCGCGCAGGAACTCCGCGTCGGGGTGCAGGGTGCGCAGCGCGTCCACACGGGTGCTGTAGAACAGCGACCGGGAAGCTCTCTGGCTGGAGTAGCGGAAGGCCCATACATGCGCGCCGTCGGTCACACCGATGGTCATCTGCAGCGGGAACTCCACGCCGTGTTCGTGGCCGCAGCGCTCCACGACCCCCGCCATGCGCGCCACGGCGGACGGCGGGTCCTTGTCCAGGCCGAAGGTGAGCGCCAGATGGAACATCACCTCGGAGTCCGTCGATCCCTCCATGTCGGAGTACAGCTCGGGAGCGACGAGCAGGCACAGGTCACGGCGCATGAGGTGGAAATCCGCGATGGCACCGTTGTGCATCCACATCCAGCGACCGTGCCGGAACGGATGGCAGTTGGTCTGCTGCACCGCCGTGCCCGTCGAGGCCCGGATGTGCGCGAAGAACAACGGGGAGTGGACATGATCCGCGAGCTCCCGCAGATTGCGGTTGTTCCACGCGGGACCGATGTCCCTGAACAGGGCCGGGGTCTCGATGCCCGACTCCGAATACCATCCGACCCCGAAACCGTCGCCGTTCGTCGTCTCGACACCCAGTCGGGAGCGCAGACTCTGGTCGATCAGCGAGTGCTCCGGTCGGTACAGGATGGTGTCGAGAAGCAGGGGAGTCCCCGTGTAAGCGAGCCATCGGCACATGAGCGATCACCTTGTTCCTGTCCCCCTGTCGCGCCCCGGACCACCCATTTTCGTCCCCTTCGCCGCCCGTCGCCACGGGGACGGCCGCCCGCGCCTACGTGGAGCGGGGCTGCGTCGTCGGGATGCGCTGGGTGAAGAACAGGGCGACGAGCGAGGCCAGGGCGAGGATCGCGAGTGCGGCGCGCAGGCCGTCGAGGCGGGCCGCGGAGTTCGCGTCGAGTGCGGCCTGTGCCGTCTTCGTGCTCGCGCCCGCCTCGTCGAGGGCGTCCTTGAGCTGGGCGTCCGACAGGAAGGGCACCCCGCTCTGGAGCTCGACGCTCGCCGTGCTCTTGACGCGGTCCGGAATGTCCGGGCTCTGCTCGACGGCGGCCAGGAACGAACTCGTCAGCACCCCGATCAGGATCGACCCGGCGAGCGCCGTACCGATCGAGGCGCCGAGGTTGGTGACCGCGTTCTGGATGCCGCCCACCTCCGCGCTCTGCTCGTCCGGCACCGCGGACACGGTGACCGAACCGAGCTGGGAGGCCAGCGCCCCCATGCCGAGCCCGATCAGCAGCAGGGGGAGGGTCACGATCTCCGCGCCCGCGTCCGCGTCCAGCGCGGCCATCAGGACCACCGCGCCGGCGAACAGGGCGAGGATCCCGAGCCGGACCACCCGCCGCGGCGAGACGTCCGGGAGGAAACGCGGGATGAGGATCGCGGCGGCCAGCAGGGTCAGCGAGAGCGGCAGGATGCGCGCGCCGGTCTTGAGCGCGGACAGGCCGAGGGCCACCGAGAGGTAGAGCGGTACGACGAAGAACACGCCCATCTGCACGAGGTACTGGAAGAAGAACATCGTCAGCCCGCCGGTGAGCTGCCGGTTGCGCAGCAGCGCCGGGTCCACCAGCGGCTCCCCGCGCCGCTCCACCAGACGCGCCTCCCAGCGCAGGAACAGCCAGACCAGCAGCAGCCCCGCCAGCATCAGCCACACGACCAGGGAGACCCCGAGCCAGGACGGGGCGTCGGGCTTCGGGCGGAACCAGCCCCATTCGTCGGAGCGGAGAACGCCGTAGACGAAGATTCCGAGGCCGGCGGCGGAGAGCACCGTGCCCACGGCATCGAGGCGGGGGCGGCTCTCGGTCGGCGCGTCGGCGATACGGCGGCCGAGAACCAGGATGGCGAGCACGATCACGACTTCCCCGGCGAACACCCAGCGCCAGGAGAAGTACGTGGTCGCGATGCCTCCGATGAGCGGTCCGACGGCGATCGCCACGGCTCCCGCGGCGGCGACGAGTCCATAGGCGGCGGGGCGGCGTTCGACCCCGAAGTTGCCGGCGACCAGTGCCACGATCGCGGGCATGATGAGCGCCGCCCCGATGCCCTCCAGGAACGACCAGCCCAGCAGGAGCACCGGCAGGTTCGGGGCGAGAGCGGTCGTCAGGGATCCACAGCCGTAGATCACGCAGCCGATCAGGAACGCGGCCTTGCGGCCGATCAGCGCGCCGACCTTGCCGCCGGGGATCATGAACATCGCCATCACGAGGGTGTAGGCGGTGATCGCGCCCTGGACCCCGGTGACCGTCGTGCCCACGTCGTCGGCCACCGTCGCGATCGAGACGTTCATGACGGAGCTGTCGAGGGCCATCAGGAACTGGCCGGACGCGAGGGTCAGCAGGACGATCCGAGCGCCCGCCGCATTCTCAGGACTGCCTTCCCGTGATGCCATGCGCGCATCGTCTCAGCGGCCACCGCGCGCGGCCCCCGACCCGCCAGGCGGGTCGACCGGTTGGCGGACGGCCGGCCGCACCACGAGGCCGGCCACGCCGCGAGACCCCCAGTCACCTGGTACGGGTGATCCGCGGGAACGGGCCGGCGGGCAGCATGCGAGGAACAGGGGCCCAGCGCGCAAGAGAGGGCGGTGTCGGCATGCGTTACGAGTTCCGTGTCGACGGTCGCGTCTCCCTGGCCATGGCCGAGGCGTTCCCGGAACTGGCGACGGAGGCCGGTGCCGAGCAGACGCTGTTCTTCGGCTCTGTGACGGACGAGGCGCATCTGTACGGACTGCTCCTGCGGTTCCAGAACCTGGGGCTGCGCGTCGACGAGATGCGTCGCCTGCCCGATACGGAGAAACCGGCGACGAGGAGGCCGCGATGACTACGACGAACCAGGCCGGTGGCCACCTCACCGTGGCCGAGCGAGCCGCGCAGGGCCGAGCGGTCCGTTCCGTCGTGCCCCGGTCGGGACAGGCGCGGTTCGTCCGGGCCGAGCACCGTCCGCACCCCGTCGACGTCCTCGAACGGCAAGCCGTCACCCGGGTGCCGGAACTGGTGCCCATCCGCTACGGCAGGATGGTGGAGTCCCCGTTCCGGTTCTACCGGGGTGCCGCCGCGATCATGGCCGCCGACCTCGGCCGGATGCCGGACACGGGCCTCACGGTCCAGCTGTGCGGCGACGCCCACCTCCTGAACTTCGGTCTGTTCGCCTCTCCCGAACGGCACCTCGTCTTCGACATCAACGACTTCGACGAGACCCTGCCGGGCCCCTTCGAATGGGACGTCAAGCGGCTGGCCGCCAGTCTCGCCGTCGCGGGCCGGGCGAACGGGTTCGACGGGGCGCAGCGGGCCACCGTCGTCAAGGAGGCGGTCAAGCAGTACCGGGAGCGGATGCTGCTCTTCGCCGACATGCGCACCCTGGACATCTGGTACGCCCAGGACGACGCCGACCAGCTCAACGCGCTGCTGCCGGACAAGAAGATGCGCCGGCGGACGTCCCGTGCCCTGGCCAAGGCCCGTACCCGGGACAGTCTCCAGGCCTTCGACAAGCTCACCCACGTGGTCGACGGCGAACGCCGGATCACCTCCGACCCGCCCCTGATCACGCCCCTCGACGACCTGGATCCGGGTACCGAGCGGGAGGACCTGGAACACTCCGTGAGAAGGCTCATCGGGGGTTACGCGCGCAGCCTCTCCACCGAACGCAGGACCCTGCTGGAACGCTTCCGCCTCATCGACGTGGCGCGCAAGGTGGTCGGGGTCGGGAGCGTCGGCACCCGTTGCTGGATCGTCCTCATGGAAGGCCGGGACGACGCCGATCCCCTGCTGCTCCAGGCCAAGGAGGCCGGGGAGTCGGTGCTCGCCCCGTACTGCGCGCCCGGCAGGTACGACAACCAGGGCAAGCGGGTCGTCGCGGGGCAGCGGCTGATGCAGGCGAACAGCGACATCTTCCTCGGCTGGGAGCGTGTCATCGGGATGGACGGCCGACTGCGCGACTTCTACGTCAGGCAGTTGCGCGACTGGAAGGGCACGCCCCAGCCCGAGATCATGGGGCCCGACATGCTGCGCCTCTACGCCGGCCTGTGCGGGGGCTCGCTGGCCCGCGCCCACGCCCGCTCGGGCGACCCGGTCGCCCTCGCCTCCTACCTCGGCACCGGCGGCTCCTTCGACCGGGCCCTGGTGGAGTTCGCCGAGGCGTACGCCGACCAGAACGAGCGGGACTACGAGGACTTCGCCGAGGCCGTGAAGACCGACCGCATCACCGCCACCGTCGTCGTCTGAGCACGCCTGCGGCCACCACCGGTCCTCACCCCCCAGGGGTGAGGACGGGGCGGCCGACCAGGGGGAAGCCTGATCACAAGGGGCTGCGAGCCGCAGCCGCACGAACCATGGAGGTCCTGCAATGGCCACCACCACCCACCACCGCTCGCCGGGCGTTCAGGCGGCCGCCACAGGGCTGACGCTCTTCGCCGCCGTGATGCTGTTCATCGCCGGTACGCTCGATCTCTTCCGCGGCATCATGGCGATCGCCGACGACGAGGTCTTCGTCAACACCCCCAACTACGTCTTCAAGTTCGACCTGACGAGCTGGGGCTGGATCCAGCTGACGCTCGGGGTGATCGCCATGGTGGTGAGCTTCGGCCTGTTCACCGCGGCCACGTGGGCGCGGATCGTCGGGGTGGGCATCGCCGGCCTGCTCATCATCGCCAACTTCCTGTCCATCCCGTACTACCCGGTCTGGTCGCTGACGCTGATCGCCCTGTACGGGTTCGTCATCTGGGCGCTGTGCACCGTCAAGAAGGAAGACGCCCGGGACTACTGAAGGAGCGTACGAGGCCCGTACTCCGGGTCATGAGGCCGGCGCCCCGCCGAGTCCCTGCCGGTCCGTTCCCTCCGCCACGGCGATGAGCAGCGGATCCCGGAAGGCGCGGGCGCACCGGTCCACCAGCGCGACGCGCTCCACCAGCGGGGTGCGCCGGTGCGGCGGGGCCGCCTCGGCCACGACGTCGAGCAGTACCCGCAGACGCCGTACGACCTGCAAGGAGCTCGCTCCGTAGTGCAGGATCTCGTCCAGCGCGAGGCTCACCAGCCCCGGCCAGACGGGCGCGGAGCGGCGCAGCCGGGGTGTTCCCCCGTCGTCCGTCACCAGGGACACCCCGAGCGGGCGGGCGGCCAGCCGCACCAGGGCCTCTTCGATCTGGTCCAGTGCCTGGACGGCGGTCGTGGGGTCGTTGACGGCCGGGGAGAGCGCCCGGATCGCGATGTCCACCAGGAGCCGCAGGCCGTACGACGGATCCTGGTCGAGGGAGCGGACCGGGTCCACGCGTACGCAGGACGCCATGCGGCGCAGCCGGCGGCCCTCGGGGACGGGAGCACCGGCGGGGCCGTGGACGTACCCGAGGACCGAGCCCGCGCCCGCGTAGTCCCCGGGGCCGACGACGAGGGTGACACGCGCCTCCTCGGCGGCCGCGATCCGCACCAGCCGCCGCTCGTCGACGCCCTGGACGATGCCGGGGCGCCCGGTGCGTACCAGGGGAACACCCCCGTCGGGCCAGTTGGCAGGCGCGTCGGACCCCGGCGCGGTGCCGCCCAGGGGGAGAGTGGCGTCGATCGACGCCGACATGAGCTCGCCCACAGCCCGGGCGAGCCCGCCGCCCGTCACGAACTGGCGCAGCCCGGTGAGACTGCGCAGCAGCACGGCCGTGTCGATCACCACGAGGGCGACGGCCAGGGTCACCGAGAGCCGCGGGGTCTCGTCGGGGCGGATCTGGGCGAGCACGACCAGCGCGTAGACCGCGGTCCCCGTCACGAGCCCCACGACCGTCAGGGACCGGCGGAAGTGACCGATGACGCCGATCAGGCGAGGGGACATGCTCTGCACGGTCTGGATGACCAGGGTGACCGCGGTGATCACGAATCCGGACAGGGTGATCATCCCGCCCGCGATGGCCGCGAGGGTCGTCGCGGCCGTCGTCGGGTCGTAGGTCAGCCCGACCTTCGGCAGGGAGTCCTCCCAGTGCGGCAGCCCCAGGCCGAGACCGACCGCCGCCATCATGGTCGCTCCCGCCACGGCCGGGCTCAGGAACACCATCAGGCGTCTGAGGCGGGCCGTGGCGACGGGACCTCGTGTGTGCCACGGCTCTGCCTCCACGCGATCACCGTAGAAGCCCCGCGGCGTTCCCGCGCGCCGTGTCACCCGGCCACCCGCAGCGGGTGATCCGCCTCCCCCGGGCGCCGGGGGACCGTGAGGGCGTCAGCATCGCGCCGCTGTGGTCACAGGACGGCGGAACCGAAACCGGAGGGCACCATGTCCGACTACCCCCTGCTCAACGCGTTCCTCACGATGATGTGGTTCTTCCTGTGGATCATGTGGTTCATGCTCCTGTTCAGGGTCGTGGCCGACATCTTCAGCGACGACGGCCTCAGCGGCTGGGGCAAGGCGGGCTGGACGGTCTTCGTCTGCGTCCTTCCCTATCTGGGCGTCATCGTCTACCTGATCGCCCGGGGCCGGAGCATGGGCGAGCGGGCCATGCGGCAGGCGCAGGCCCGTGACAAGGCCTTCCGCGCGTATGTCCGGGACGCGGCCACCGAGACCCCGGCGGGCTCCACGACCGGGAGGAACAAGGCGGACGAACTGGCCAAGCTGGCCGGTCTGCACGACCACGGCGACATCAGCGACGCCGAGTACGAGAAGGCCAAGGCCAAGGTGCTCGCCGGCTGACGACACGCGCGGGCGGCAGGGCCTCCACGGCCGGTGGCCCTGTCCGTCACAGCAGGTGCAGTTCCCGGGCGTGACGTACCGCTTCGCCCCGTCGAGTCGCCGCGAGTTTGCGGTAGACGCTCTTGAGGTGGGTCTTGACGGTGTTGACCGACAGGTGGAGGTCGGCCGCTATCTCCTCCGTCGACATCGTCTGGGCCAGCCGTTCCAGCACCTCGTGCTCCCGCTCGCTGAGCGGTTCGGTCACGAGGTCGCGGTGGTCGGGCCCGGACTCGTGCGGGGGGTGCTCCCCGGCGTGCTCCAGCAGCGAGGGCGGCAGCCAGTCGTGGCCCAGGGCCAGTGCGGGCCGGCGGCGCATGAGATGCCGTAGCCACGGACCGGCCTCCAGGAACGGACGCCTCAGTTCTTCGGGGCGGGCCGTGGACAGGGCCCGTGCGGTCAGCCGCTGGGCGGCTGTGCCGTCACCCAGCGCGTGGGCGGCCTGCGCCCGCGTCAGCAGCATCCTCGCCATGACGGCGGGACCCTCACCCCGGTCGGTCGGGAGGGCGTCGAGCAGCCCCTGCGCCTCCCGCTCGCTGCCCAGGGCGAGCCGGGCGCGGGCAGCGGCGACCACGCTCTCCGGCCCGGCCGCCCCGCCCTCCTCCAGGACGTCCACCGCGGCTTCGGGGCGGCCGTCGGCGAGGTGGGCGTTGGCCTTCGCCAGGGCGGTCCGGTCCCGCACCCACGGCGAGGGCTCGACGGCCGCCGGAGGCCGCTCCTGTTCGTCGAGAAGACGCAGCGCCGCTCGCGGATGGCCCCTGGCGAGCAGCAGACGCGAACGCAGGAGGGTCAGTTCGGCGCGCACGATCGGGTCGTGCGAGGCCGTGGACGACGCGAACACCTGGGTGAGATGGGCGTGTGCCGCGTCGAGTTCGTCACGGTCGAGGGCGACGGCGGCCAGTACGAGTTCGCCCACCCCGGTGCGGGCCGCCGGGGGCAGGCCACCGCGCTCCGCCTCGGCGACCGCTTCCCTGGCGTGCCGTTCCGCGCGGTCGGGCCAGCCGCAGAGGAAGTCGATCAGGGCCAACCGGCCGAGCGACTCGTGCCGCGGGAAGGTGACGCCCGGACCGTCGCTCAGCTGCACGGTGGCCGACAGCGTCGACCGGGCGGCGTCGAAGCGCCCGGCCCAGAGCTGCGCCGAGCCCAGGTCGGTGAGCATCAGCGCGTGCAGCTCGGGATGCGGCTCCAGCCGCTCCACCGGGAGGGCCCGCTCCGCCGCCTCCACGTCGAGCGCGGCGGCCTCGGCCAGGTCGGCCGAGCCGACCATACGGGCGGCCAGCACCCGCAGCACGGCACAGCTGAGCCGCCTGGCCGCGGACGGGGAACCGCCTTCGTGGAGGTTGTCCTGGGCACGGCGAAGGTGGTCGAGCCCGCGGTCGACGTCGTGGCGGGTCAGATGACGGGCGGTGCGCACGAGATCCGCCGCGGGACCGGGCGTGTCCGGGGGCATCTGGGCGAACAGCCGGTCTAGCCGCTCGGCGTCCAGACCGGTCAGCAGCCGGCCGATGGCCAGCTCCTCCACGAACCGGTTCGCGGTGTGCTCCCAGTCCCCGGCGTCCGCCGCGTGCGGCAGCGCCTCGGCGAACCGGCCCGCCTCGATCAGCCACCGGGCCGCCCTGCGGTGCAGCTCGGGCTCGAGCCCCGGGCAGCGGACCCGCAGATGGACCCGGAGGATCTCGGCGAACAGCGGATGGAGCCGGTACCACGCGTGACCGATGGACTCGACGAAGGCGTTGGCGCGCTGCAGCCCGGCCAGGATCGGCTCCGCGTCGTCGCGGTCGGTGAGCGCGTTGGCCAGGTCGGGGTGGATCTGTTCCAGGATGCTGCACCGCAGCATCAGGTCCTGGGTCTCCTCGGACTGTGTGTCCAGCACCTCGGCCAGCAGGAAGTCGGCGAGGGTGCTCCGGCCCGCCTCGAAGTCCTTGAGGAAGACGTCCGGGTCGTCGGCCCGCTGCGCCGCCAGGATGCACAGCCGCAGCCCGGCGGCCCAGCCCCCCGTCCGCTCGGTCAGCGCCTCGACGCCCTGCTCCGACAGCCGCATGCCGTGCCTGCTCAGCAGCTCGGCCGCCTCCTCGGGCCGGAACGCCAGATCGGCGCCGCGGATGTCGGTGACCTGGCCGGCGGCGCGGTAGCGGTGCAACGGCAGCTGCGGCTCCGTACGGCTGATGACGACCAGGCGCAGTCCGTCGCCGACATGGCTCAGCACGAACTGGAGTTCGTCGGCGATCTCCGTCGAGCCGACCACGCGGTCGAACTCGTCGAGCACCAGGACGACGGGCTCCGGCCGCTCACCGAGGTGCGCCGCGAGCCGGGCGAGCAGGGAGTGGTCCACCTCGCCGGGGCGGGCCGGGGTGCCCACGGCGTCGGGCGGGCCGAGACCCTGGCGCCGCATGGCCTCCAGCACATAGGTCCAGAAGACGCCGGGGCGGTTGTCCTCGGCCTCCACGGTCAGCCAGGCCGTCCGGCCCGGGGCTCCCTCCTGGGCGATCCAGTCGGCCACCAGCAGGGTCTTCCCGGCTCCCGCGGGCCCGTTGACAAGCGTCAACGGCGTCTGAGCGCCGAGAGCGAGGCGCTCGACGAGCCGTGGTCTGCGCACGAACGTGTCAGGCGGGTCCGGCACCTGGAACCGTGCCGCCAGAAGCGGGTCACCGCTCGGTGTGAGGCGTTCCGCGGCGGTGTCCCGGTGCCCGCCGGAGGTCGGATGGAGCATGGAAGTCACCACCGCAGCTCGCAGTCCGGAAGGACTACCTTCCGTTTGATCGTCCCGCCGTGCGCCGAGCCCCGCAACGGCTGGGTCCGTTCACCCGGGGAGGGTGAGGTGCGCGGGCCCCCGGCCCCGCACTGTGGGGGCAGGGAAAGCGCGGTGCTCCGGGAGCAGCCGCTTTCATCCGGCCCGGGGACCGGATCCGTACCGCCATGGGGCGCCAGGTTCACCGGTCCGTGGCGTCGACCAAGGAGAAGGATCATGAACTACCCACTGCTCAACGCGTTCCTGACCATCATGTGGGTCGCCCTCTGGGTCATGTGGTTCATGCTGCTCTTCCGCATCTTCGGAGACATCTTCCGGGACGACTCGATGAGCGGCTGGGGCAAGGCCGGCTGGTCGGTCTTCTGTGTCGTCCTGCCCTTCCTCGGCTGCTTCGTGTACCTCATCGCCCGCGGAAAGGGCATGGGCGAGCGCGAGGCCCGCAGGGCCCGCAAGAACGAACAGGAATTCCGCGCCTATGTGCGGGACGCCGCCGCTACGGGCCAGGACACGGCGACCGGTCACGTCGACGAGCTGTCGAGGCTCGCCGGTCTGCATGACCACGGAGACATCACCGACGCCGAGTACGAGCGCGCCAAGGAGAAGGTACTCGCCGGCTGACGGTGTGCGAGAGGGGAGCTGTCATGGACCTGGGACCTGTCGAGTACGTCGTCCTCGCCTTCCCCGGCAACCGTTTCCGGGGCGAGATCGCTCCGGAGCTGAAGTCACTGGTGGCGAGCGGCACCGTACGGATCCTCGATCTGACCTTCGTCAAGAAGGACGCGGACGGGGCGGTCTCCTACGTCGAACTCGATGCACTCGACCCCATGGAGTCATCGGTGTTCGACGACATCGAGGGCGAGGTCGGTGGACTGTTCAGCCAGGAGGACCTGGAACTGATCGCCGAGGAACTCGTGCCGGACTCGTCGGCGGCCGTCCTGCTGTGGGAGGACACCTGGGCGGCGGGTATCTCGGGCGCCGTCCGCCGTGCCGGTGGACGGCTGGTCGCCCATGAGCGCATCCCCGCGGATGTGGTGGAGCGCGCGTACGAGAACGCCTGAGACAGCGCATGCCACCGGACACAGCGCCGGTCATGCCGTAGGAAGGAACGGGTGAGGTCATGTTGGGTCGCCGTCTGGCGCGTCGCGAACGCCCCGGTCTCGTCGGGGTGGCCGCTCGCACGGCGGTCGCCGCCGGCACCGCGAGCGCGGTCTCCGGCCGTGTCGCCCGGCACCGGGCCGAGCGGGCCGCCGCACAGGAGGAGCCCTCCCAGGCGTCGGCCTCGTCGGGGCTGACGGACGTGGAGATCAGCAACCTGGAACGGCTCGGGAAACTCCACGAGCAGGGCGTGCTCTCGGACGAGGAGTTCGCCGTCCAGAAGGACCGCGTGCTGAGGGGCTGAAGGAGCTACTTCTCGTCGTCGGTACCCGGGATGCCCAGCAACCGTGGGAAGGGTCCCGAGACCGCGACGACCTGCCCGAGGGCGACCGAGGCGACGATCACGCAGCAGCCCGTGAGCAGCCAGGACAGCATGGTGAAGACATAGCCGAGGGACCCGAACTGGGCGATGCTCCGCTTCAGGGTCGCGGGCATGAACAGGCCCGACAGATAGGCGAACGACATCATGCCGACGCCGGCGAGCACCGCTCCGGGCAGCAGCGGAAGCCAGCCGACGCGCCCTCCGAGCAGCAGGTGCTGCGTCCACCACCACAGCAGTACCGCGGTCACCAGCGAGAGAAGAGCGCCCAGCAGCGGGCCACCGCCGAAGCCGTGACGCAGGGTCCCCTGGAGCAGCAGCGCGGCCACCCAGCCCAGCAGCCACGCGAGCCACCGCCAGGCCGCCACGCGCGCCCCGGACTTCGGCAGCTCCCAGCAGCGTTCACAGACACTCTGCAGGGCCCGGCTCAGCGCGGTCGCCGAGACGAGTGTGACGAGGATGCCGACCCCGCCGTACGCCTCCTTGGTCGCGCCTTGGGCGCCGAGTGTGTCCTGGATGTCGTTGACGGGTGCGTCCTTGCCGACCATGGCCTGGAAGGACTCGGTCAGCGCGTCCTTGATGGCCTTCGGCGCGAACGCGGCCAGCACGATCAGCAGGGGCAGCGCGGCCAGGAATGTCTGGGCCGCCAGCCGTGCGCTGGCGTCCATCCAGTTCACACTGATCAGCCTGCCGAGCATCCGCCCGATCACCGGGGTCCGCCGGGGCATGTCACGAGCCGATCTGGCCCAGTTCCCGAGCTGCTTGCGATCCACAGTCCATTCCTCGCACACAGAAGCCGTCACCGCCTTCGGTGGCTCGCGTCCGGCGCGCCTCATCCGGGTGAATCGGCGGCCGAACCGGATCGAAGAGGCGGAAAGCGCGGGCCGGTTGGCTAGCGTGCGGCGGGTGAAGCACGGCGAGTCAGCGGGGCGTCGCACTCCGGGCGCGGTCAGACGGTTGCTGCGTACGGTCCGCGCGGATCCCCGGCACATGCCGGAGCGCATGGCCGTGTTCGCCGTGGAGTTCCTCGGCCCGTCGGCCGAGCGGTGGGCCGCCGGGCAGCGGTCGGCGCAGCCGGAGCGCGCCCCGGACACCGCCCCGGACACGGATGAAGCGGCCCATCAGGCGGTCCGCCGGGGAGTCCGCTCGTCCGTCGTGGAGGGCTCCTTCCTCGGCGGCCCGTTCATGGCGCTGCTGCCGATCGCGTTCTGCGCCGCACTGCTCGCCCAGTTCCGGATGGTGCTGGAACTCGCGGCCCTGTCCGGCCGCGACCCGCGGGACGAGAGGGCCGCGGCCGACCTGCTGGTGATCCAGGGGGTGCACCCCACCGTCGCCCGGGCGCAGGCGGCGCTGCGGGAGGCGGGCACCGCCGCCGAGGGCGGCGGAAGGAGGGCAGGCTGGTGGAGCACCGTCCGGAGACAGGCGTACCTCCTCGGTCTGGTCACGCCCGAGGACCGCCCGCGCGGGAAGGCACGGACGGCCGCGGTGTGGGTCGGGACGCTCGCGCTGGTCCTCGTCGGCTTCGTGGTGCCGTTCGTCTGGATCCCGGTGTGCGCGGAGTCGTACCGGCGTGCCACCGGCCGGCTCGCCGGGGTCGCGGCGCGGCACTTCGCGCCGCCCGGCGGGGCGGGCGTACTGCCCGCGGGTGGTCCGGCGGGGCAGCCCGTCGTGCGGCCGGGCCTTGTCCTGGTGGCGGTGCGGGCCCTGCTGGCCTGCCTGGTGCCCGCCGTGATCGTGGTCGTGGTGCTGCTGGCCGACCTCCGCGTCGCCGACCAGCACTGGAGCACGATGCTGCTCGGGATCTTCACGGTCGCCGGGATCACCGCGCTGGTGTGGTACCTGCGCCGGGCCTGACTCAGCCGCGCCCCAGGGCCAGATCGCGCAGTCGGCGCCAGTCCAGCCGCGCGTGGGCCCGCGGTACACCGGGGCGGTGCCGGGGGACACGCACCCGCAGGGCCTGAGGGCGGATCACGCAGTGGACGGGTGTCGGGAAGCGGAGCGCCTCGCCGTCGACGCCCACCTCCACCTCGGGCGTGTCGGCGTCGACGACGATCTCGCGGGCGGTCGCGAAGGTGAGTCCCGAGGAGCGTCTGCCCCGCAGCAGTTCGGCGGCCTGGACCGCGTTGTCGACCTTGATGCCCAGCACTCCCAGCAGTCCCGTGTCCAACCGCTCCCGGTGCCCGAGACCCGCCGGGTCGTTCGTGCTGTACGGGTTGTTGCTCACGAGCACGGCCTGCGGTCCGTCGATGCCGACCCCCGCGCCCCGAACCGTCAGACGGGAACCGAGGTGGTGGGTCAGGACGTCCGGGAGCATCCGCAGGACGGTGTGCAGCTTGTCGTCACGGTAGGCGGGGCTCTGCACCACCTCCGCGTAGGCGCCGAACGACACGTTGTTGACGAAGGTCCGCCCCGCGACGCGACCGAGGTCGACGCGGAGTTCCACACCGTCGGTGAGCGCGTCGAGGCAGGTGGCCGGATCGGTGCGGTCGAGTCCGAGATCGAGGGCGAAGTGGTTGCGTGTCCCGGCCGAGATCACCATGAAGGGGACGCCGTGGTCCGCCGCCACCGCGGCGACGAGGGCCTGGGTGCCGTCACCGCCGGCCACTCCGAGCAGATCCGCGCCGTCCGCCAGGGCGTCGCGGGCCAGCGCGGCGACATCCCGCGGGTGCGCGGGGTCGAGCAACGCGACCCGGGCGCCGAGGGCTTCGGCCTTCTCCTTCAGCGCGAACCGTCCGACCTTCCCGCCACCCGAGCGTGGATTCATGATGAGGAAGGGACGTTCGGGCGGCGGGCTGCGGTGTTCCGCCGGAGCGGTCCGGCCGCCGCCCTCGGTGAGCGCCGCCCAGCCCTCGAAACACATCACCGCCCACAGCAGCAGAACGACGATCACCAGCCAGAACAGGCCGACGGAGACGAAGAGCCCGATCACCGCCGCCTGTGCCGCCACCGCGAGCGCGACCGCGAGCACTCTGACCGGGCCCCTGCGGCTGAGGGCCCACCACAGCCCGGCCGCGCTCACGGCGAACCCGGCCAGCGCGAGGGCGGCCAGCAGCAGGCTCTTCAGACCGGCGACCACGAGCGGCAGGACCACCGCGGCCACGGCCGCGACGATCGCCAGTCGGGCCGCCCACCGCTGCGTCCTCCCGCTCTGTCGTCCGGTGACGTCGTTGTCGGCCATGGTTCCTCCGTAGCTCTCGCCGGTACTACCGCTCCGTCGCCGCGGGCCCGGCACCCTGTGCTCCGGGTGCCCCTTCCCGCAGCCCCGGCCGCGCGGCGGCGGCCTTCCTGTGCCAGGCGCCGTACCGCTGCGCGAGAACGACGGCCGAGGCGCCGTGCAGCACGATGCTCAGGGCGACCGTGATCGCGACCACCCGGCCCAGGAGCCGGACGCCCGGCACCTGGTCCTCCACCACGAGCAGCCCGAAGACGACGGAGGCCAGTCCGCGCGGCCCGAACCACCCGATGTAGGCGACCGTGGGAAGCGCCAGCCCGCTGCCGGCCAGGGAGAGCACGACGGGCACCATCCGGACCACGGTCAGGCTGAGCACCGCGTACAGGACGATCCGCCAGTCGAGGTGCTCCAGGGCGGGACCCAACAGGACGGCGCCGAACAGCAGGAAGCTCAGGGACGCCAGCAGTTCCGCGAGCTGCTCGGCGAGGACGGCGGCGTGCCGGCCGTCGCCCGCAGCCCCCTCCGTCCCGCCCCGCCGCAGGGAGACACCGAGGGCGAACCCCGCCACCCAGGCCGCGATGAACCCGCTGCCGTCGACGACGACGGCCAGGGTGTACGACCCCGCGGCCACCGCCAGGACGAACACCTGCCGCCAGACGCCACCGACCCAGCCCCTCGCGCCCGCCCAGGACAGCAGCCACCCGCCGAGTCCCCCGACGAGCAGCCCCAGCGCGGTGCTGACCACCAGGGAGCGCCAGAAGACCCCGGCCACCCCCTCCTGGGAGGCGTGGGTGCCCGGCACGGCCGCGAGGAACACCACGAAGAAGGGCAGGGCCATACCGTCGTTGAGGCCGCTCTCGACATTCAGACCGCTGCGGACGAGCGGGGGGACACGCGGGTCGGAGACGGCGGTCTTGCCCAGGGCCGCGTCGGTCGGGGCCAGGATCGTCCCGAGCAGCGCGAGCTCCCACGCGGTCAGCCCCGGCAGCAGGGGCCACGCGAGCAGCCAGCCGGCCCCGATGGTCAGGGGCAGTCCGATTCCCAGGAGCCGGCCGGGAAGGAAGCCTCCGACGCGCAGATCCCGGCGGCGTACGGTCATCGCGTCCGTCAGCAGCACGAGCGTCAGGGCCGCCTCGACCAGGGTGAGCACCCCTCCCGCGTCGTGCTCCAGGTCGATGAGGCCGAGCCCGACCGGGCCGATGGCCACCCCGGAGGCGGCGAACACCATCGGCCCCGACACGGCGGTCGTGGCCAGGCGTCGGGAGAAGAGCGCGTATCCCGCCGTGACGGCGGCCACGGCGGCCCCGGCCCACGCGTTGCCGCCACTCACCGCGACCCCGCCGATGTGCCGCAGCGTGCGCGGGGGACGCCCAGGCGGGCGGTGCCGCTGACGGGCGTGTCGGGGCAGCCGGCGATGACGCGGTGGCGCCGAGCGTGCGACGCGGAGCATAGATCCGGCATCCATGGCCAATCTGGGTGGAATGTGTCGACCCGGACATGATCGGACCCCGTCCCGTCCGTGTCCGGCATCGACACGACTTACGGACCGGGCACCGAACGGCATCCGGGGCGCACTCCGGATGGCGCAGCCCGGGATGCCGCATCCGGTGCGGTCGGGGGAAATGGAAGCAGCCGCAGCCACGACGGGCCGCGCCTGAATCCTGGAGGACGGATGACCAGCCCGAGGGAACCGGCGCCGGATGCCGCCCGGCAGGGGTCACCGTCCGGGGGTGCCTCGCACCTGGCCGGGCGGATCGTGCGGAAGGTGGCCTCGGCGGTTCTGATCGTCCTCGCCTGCATCCTGGTCCCGGTGTCGGTACTGACCGTGTGGGTGCACGACATCGCCCTGGACACGGACCGTTACGTCGACACAGTCGGGCCGCTCGCCTCCAACCCCGCGATCGAGGACGCCGCGCGCAATCGCATCGTCGAGGCCGTCGACGTACGGGTCGACGGCAAGCGGGTCACCGCCGAGCTCGCGGACTGGCTGCAGTCGCAGGGGCTGCCTCCCACGGCGGCCCAGGCGGTGAAGGGGCTGGCCCCGCAGCTGAACGCGGCGGTGACCGGCGCCGCGGACAAGGTGGCCACGCGGTTCGTGCAGAGCGACCGGTTCGAGAAGGTGTGGATCAATGCCAACCGGGCCGCCCACGCGGCCGTCGTGCACGCCCTGACCGGCAAGGGGCGCGGGGCGATCGGGGTCGAGGAAGGCACCGTGACCCTGGATGTCGGCACCGCGGTCGAACGGGTCAAACAGGAGCTCGTCGACGCCGGCGTGAGCCCGGCGTCGCACATCCCGGACGTCGACAAGCAGATGGTCCTCTTCAAGTCCGACCAGCTCAAGCGGGCGCAGGGAGCGGCGCACGCCCTCGATGTGGTCGGCACCTGGATGCCGGTGCTGACGGTGCTCATCGGCGCGGCGGGCGTGCTCCTCGCCCACCGGCGCAGACGTGCCCTGGTGAAGACCGCGCTGGGTGCCGCGTTCGCGGCCCTGATCGTCGTCATCGCCCTCGTCGTCGCCCGCCACTACTACCTGGACCACCTGCCCCCGCAGGTCCAGTCCGAGGCGGCCGCCGCGGCGATCTTCGACCAGCTCCTGCACTTCCTGCGCATCACCCTGCGCACCGTGATCGTGCTCGGGGTGGTCATCGCCCTCGGTGCCTATCTCATCGGTCCCGGCCGGTTGGCCCGCGCCACCCGGGCCACCTCCGAACGCGCCGCGGACAGCGTGGCGCGCTGGGCGGACACCCATGAGATCCACACGGGCCGCGCGGGGACGTGGACGGCGGATCACCGGCGCCTGCTCACCATCGGCGTGCTGCTGCTCCTGGCCCTGTGGTTCGCCCTGTGGAACCACCCCACGGTCCTGACGGTGCTGCTGCTCGTGCTGATCCTCCTGGCCGCGCTGGCCCTGATCGCCCTCCTGGCGGCAACCGGCCGCAGGACCCGCACGGCCGGACCCACGCCGCCGAACTGAGAAGGGACACGCCCACGGCGCGGGCCGGGGCGGCGTGCGCCCTTGCGTGAGCCGGGGAGGCGGACGCCCTCCCGGGGGCCGGGGCCTGCGGCGCGCCGTGCGTGAGCCGGGGATGCGCGCGGGGTTGCGTCAGCGGGGGCGGCGTGCGCTGTCCTGCTGGGCCGAGCCGCGCACGCCTTTCCGGGGGGCGCGGGCTGCGCGCGCTGTTGCGTGAGCCGGTGATGCGTGCGCCCTCCTGCGCGCCGAGGCGCCGCGCACACCCTCCTGCGGGCTGAGGCCGCGCGCCCTTTCGCGAGGCGAGACCGTGCACGCCTGCCTGCTGACCCGAGCGTGGTCATGTCCTCCCGCTGATGCGGGCTCGCTCATGCCCTCACGCCGAATCGAGCCCCTTCGTGCCCTCCCGGTTGCCCCTGCCCGCTCGTGCCCTCCCGGTCGCCCCCGCTCGCCCGCGCCTTCTCGCTGGCCCGATGCCGCGCATGCCCGCCTGCTGGCCCGATCCCGCGCATGCTGCCCCGATCCCGGACCTGCCCGCCCTGCCCCGATCCCGCGCATGTCCCCCCTGCCCCGATCCCGCGTGTGCCCGCCCGCTGACCCCGGCCCGGTCATGCCTCCCGCTCACCCCGAGCATGCGCGTGCCCTTCCGTGGGCCGAGCACTTGCGTGTCATCCCCGCGCGGGACTCACGTGCTGCGGCTGCTGGAGGGAGGGGGGGTTCGGCCGGTGACACCGGTCGGCTGTCGTACAGAGGGATAACCCTCGATTGACTCGCGTATGGCTGACATGGCCCGGTCAACCCTGCCATCCTCCCCCCAACCGCCGCACACACCCCCCACGTTCTCAAGCACAGTCGGTCCCGCACAGCTCGGCTCGTCCCGGACAGCAGACCCGGCTGTCCGGCTGTCACCGGCCGCCCCACGCGGCCAACGCAGTAGGAGAACGAGTGAGACGCATCCCCCGCAAGCGGACCGCGGTAGGAGCCCTGATCTCCACCGCGGCCTTCCTCGCCGTCGGCATCCAGTCGGTTCCGGCGAGCGCCCAATCCGCCGCTCCCCATCCGAGCCCCCTGCGCACTGGGGGACTCGAGGCGAAGCTGAGCCCGGCGCAGCACTCCGCGCTCCTCAGGAGCGCGCGGCAGAAGACCGCCGCGACAGCCCGCGCGATCGGCCTCGGTGCCAAGGAGAAGCTGGTCGTCAAGGACGTCGTCAAGGACAACGACGGCACCGTGCACACGCGTTACGAGCGCACCTACGCCGGCCTCCCCGTCCTCGGCGGCGACCTGGTCGTGCACACCCCGCCCGCCTCGCTCGCGGCCGGCACGGTGAGCACGACCTTCAACAACAAGCACACCGTCGAGGTCGCCTCCACCACCGCGGCCTTCACCAAGTCGGCCGCGGAGACGAAGGCGTTGAAGGCCGCGAAGGCCCTCGACGCCAAGCAGTCCAAGGCGGACAGCGTCCGCAAGGTCATCTGGGCCGGCACCGGCACCCCGAAGCTCGCCTGGGAGACCGTCATAGGCGGCTTCCAGGACGACGGCACGCCCAGCAAGCTGCACGTCATCACCGACGCCACCACCGGCAAGGAACTCCACCGCTACCAGGCGGTCGAGACGGGCACGGGCAACACCCAGTACAGCGGCTCGGTCAGCCTCAGCACCACGCTGTCGGGGTCGACGTACCAGCTGTACGACACCACCCGCGGCGGCCACAAGACGTACAGCCTCAACAACGGCACCTCGGGCACCGGCACCCTGATGACGGACTCCGACGACGTGTGGGGCACCGGTTCCGGTTCCAACACCCAGACGGCGGGCGCCGACGCCGCCTACGGAGCCCAGGAGACCTGGGACTTCTACAAGAACACCTTCGGCCGCAGCGGCATCAAGAACGACGGTGTCGCGGCCTACTCGCGCGTCCACTACAGCTCGGCGTACGTCAACGCCTTCTGGGACGACTCCTGCTTCTGCATGACCTACGGCGACGGCTCCGGCGGCACCCACGCCCTGACCTCGCTGGACGTGGCGGGCCACGAGATGAGCCACGGCGTCACGTCGAACACCGCGGGCCTGGACTACTCCGGTGAGTCCGGCGGTCTGAACGAGGCCACCTCCGACATCTTCGGCACCGGCGTGGAGTTCTACGCCAACAACAGCAGCGACGTCGGCGACTACCTCATCGGCGAGAAGATCGACATCAACGGCGACGGCACACCGCTGCGTTACATGGACAAGCCCAGCAAGGACGGCTCGTCGGCCGACAGTTGGTACTCGGGCGTCGGCAACCTCGACGTGCACTACTCCTCGGGCCCCGCGAACCACATGTTCTATCTGCTCTCCGAGGGCAGCGGCAGCAAGACCATCAACGGCGTCACCTACAACAGCACCACCTCCGACGGTGTCGCCGTCGCCGGCATCGGCCGCGCCGCGGCCCTGCAGATCTGGTACAAGGCGCTGACGACGTACATGACGTCCAGCACCAACTACGCCGGAGCCCGCACCGCGGCCCTCAACGCCGCCGCCGCCCTGTACGGCACCAGCTCCACCCAGTACGCCGGGGTCGGCAACGCCTTCGCCGGTATCAACGTCGGCAGCCACATCACCGTGCCGACCAGCGGTGTCACGGTCACCAACCCGGGCAGCCAGTCCTCCACCGTCGGTACCGCGGTGAGCCTGCAGATCTCCGCGAGCAGCACCAACAGCGGCTCCCTGAGCTACGGGGCGACCGGACTGCCCACCGGCCTGTCGATCAACAGCTCCACCGGAGTCGTCTCCGGCACCCCGACGACGGCCGGCACCTACAGCAGCACCGTCACGGTCACCGACTCCACCGGCGCCACCGGCACCGCCTCCTTCACCTGGACGGTCAGCTCCAGCGGAGGCGGCGGCACCTGCACCTCGGCCCAACTCCTCGGCAACCAGGGCTTCGAGTCGGGCAACACCACCTGGACCGCGACCAGCGGAGTCATCACCAACTCCACCAGCGAGAGCGCCCACGGCGGCTCGTACTACGCCTGGTTGGACGGCTACGGCTCCACGCACACCGACACGCTCTCCCAGTCGGTGACCATCCCGAGCGGCTGCAAGGCGACGCTCACCTTCTATCTGCACATCGACACGGCGGAGACCACCACCAGCACCGCGTACGACAAGCTGACGGTCACCGCCGGATCGACGACCCTGGCGACGTACTCGAACCTCAACAAGGCGTCCGGCTACAGCCAGAAGTCCTTCGATCTGTCGTCCCTGGCGGGCTCGACCGTCACCCTGAAGTTCTCGGGTGTCGAGGACTCCTCGCTCCAGACCAGCTTCGTCGTGGACGACACCGCCCTGACGACCGGCTGACCCCCCCGCACGAGAAGGGCCTCACCCCCCGTGGGTGAGGCCCTTCGGTGTCAGTCGAAGGGGTCGAGCGTCAGATACGCCTGCTGCGGAGAGCCGTCCTGGACGAGCGACTCCTGGTTGCCGACGTCGTCGAAGGCGAACGCGTACGCCTTCCCGTCGGCCGTCCGCGCATGGATCGCGCGGGCGTACTGGTTGGTCACCGCGTCCTGGTAGAAGTTCACCGCGGAGGTGTCCGGCTGATTCGGGTTCACCAGCAGCGTGGTGCGGTTGAAGCCCGCGCACAGTGTGCGGGAGATCGGGCCGCGCACCTGGTCGTTGGGGGCGTCCAGCAGCTTGTGGCAGCCGAAGACGCTGTCCGCGTCCGGCTTCTGGAAGCTGGTGACGACAGCGCCCGAACTGTCCGTGAAGTTCATGACGTTGCCCGAGACCTTGCCGAAGTATCTGGTGTCGGGCCGGTCGGTGAACGGCGTCACGGTCAGGGTCGCCGACGCGTACTTCTGCCAGACCCGGTTGATGTAGTCGTCCATCACGGACGCCGGCAGCGCACCCGACTCCAGAGCGTGCCCCGGCGCCAGCGCCCGCAGCACCGTACCGTCGGACCGGGTCTGGATCAGCCCTGCCCAGCCGCCGGACCGGCCGCGCAGATCGTTCAACACCCCGTTGTAGCCGCCCGACTTGAGGTGCCCGGTGCTGACGGTGCTCCCGTCGGCCCGTCGCACGCCCACCGCGTAGGGGGCCGAGAACATGTCGACCTGGGTGCTGTTGAGCCACAGACCGGAGTCGTTGAGCGTGTACTCCGACCAGTTGAAGAGGATGTCGTGGTTCGGGTCGCTCGGGTTCTGCACGGCGGGCTGGACGAGTCCGCCGGTGGTGAGCTTGAAGACGAGCTTCTGGCCGTACGAGAAGTAGACGCGTCCGGAGAACCTGGGGATCCGGATCGTGGTGGACTGTCCGGCCGCGGGCCCGGCGATGGACGCGTCCGGCGCGGGCGTCGGCGGGTTGCCGCCGGCCGGCCAGGCGTGGAAGGCGCCGCCGGCGTCCGCCCAGCCCTGCTGTCCCGTCGAGAGCAGTGTGCCGATCGTGTACACGTAGACCGCGTCACCGCGGCCCGAGTTGTTGGTCACCTTCAGCGGAATCGTGTCGGGCACCGCCGCTCCGGCGGGCGAGGGTGCCTGGATCGCGATCACCGCCGCGATCAGTGCGGCCGCGGCAGTGGGGGCCGTCAGCCGGCGAGGGAGCTTGTGGCGCACGCTCCACCTCCGTGTGGGGGTCACTTGAGGGGATCGGCCGGTACCTGATTGGTCCGTATCGAGGCCCGCAACTGGTGCGTCGAGGTGATGGCCCTCGGCCCCGACCCCTTCACCGCGCTCGTCCGTCGCGCCGAGCCGGTCTGGGA
>NZ_JBEXCS010000060.1:0-57970 GCF_040605395.1 Streptomyces sp. NPDC005648
GAGAGCACGCCCAGACGCCGCCCGGCCCGCCCTCCGGGCGGACGACGGGACTTTCGCAACACGCCCTAGGGGACCGTCGTCCGGAAGGTGCGCCGGTAGGCCTGCGGTGAGACGCCGATCGCCGCGTGCAGGTGCTGGCGCAGGGAGGCTCCCGTGGCGAAGCCGACCTGGCCGGCGATCTGGTCGACGGAGAGGTCGCTGGCCTCCAGCAGATGCCGGGCGCGGGCGACGCGCTGCTGGATCAGCCAGCGGCCGGGGCTCATGCCGACCTCGTCGTTGAAGCGGCGGGCGAAGGTGCGCAGGCTCATCCGGGCGTGTCCCGCGAGGTCGGCCAGGGTCAGGGGGTCGTCGAGGCGCTCCAGGGCCCACGCGCGCGTGGCGGCCGTGCTCGCGGCGCCGCTCTCCGGTACCGGCTGCTCGATGTACTGGGCCTGGCCGCCGTCCCGGAACGGGGGGACGACACAGCGCCGGGCCACGGCGTTCGCCAGTTCGCTGCCGTGGTCGGTGCGCACGATGTGCAGACAGACGTCGACACCGGAGGCGGCGCCGGCCGAGGTGAGGATCCGGCCGTCGTCGACGAAGAGGACGTCGGGGTCGAGGTCGACGTGCGGATAGCGGCGCTGGAACGCGTCGGTGACCTGCCAGTGTGTGGTGGCCCTGCGGCCGTCGAGGAGGCCGGCCGCGGCGAGTACGAAGGCGGCGGTGCAGATGGAGACGACACGGGCGTCCGGGCGGATTTGGGCGAGCGCGGCCGCGACCTCGACGGGCAGTTCCACGGGAATGTGCGAGGGCGTCATGGACGCGACCACCACCGTGTCGGCCGTGGCCAGGATCTCGGGCCCGTGCTCCACGCCGATGGTGAAGTCGGCGCAGCTGCGCACCGGTCGCCCGTCGACGCTGCACGTCAGCACCTCGTACCGGCCGTCGGCCGCGCCGAAGATCCGGCTGGGGATGCCCAGCTCGAAGGGGTACACGCCGTCCAGGGCCAGGACGACGACCCGTTCCACCCGCCACTCGTCATGCATGGCATGATTCTATCGAAGGTTGGCAATCGTGCCATTTTCCGGAGCGGCGGACCCCGGCAGGCTGGTTCACCATGAGCGATGTGAACACGATGCGAGCCATCAGCCAGGACGTCCTCGGCGGTCCCGAGGTCCTGCGCGTAGTGGAGTTGGAGCGGCCCCGGCCGCGTACGAACGAGGTGCTGGTCCGGGTGCGGGCGGCCGGCGTCAACCCGACCGACTGGAAGCACCGCGCGACCGGCGGCTTCCTGGGCGAGCCGCCCTTCGTCCTGGGCTGGGACGTCTCCGGCGTGGTCGAGGCGGTCGGGGTGGGTGTCGCCCGCTTCCGCCCCGGCGACGAGGTCTTCGGCATGCTGTCGTACCCGTACGGCCACGGCTCGCACGCGGAGTACGTCACCGGCCCGGCACGCTGGTTCGCGCACAAGCCGGCCTCCGTGGACCATGTCCGGGCGGGGGCGCTGCCGCTGGTGTCGCTGACCGCCTGGCAGGCGCTGGTCGAGTACGCCGACGTGCAGCCGGGGCAGCGGGTGCTGATCCACGCGGCGGCCGGGGGCGTCGGGCATGTGGCCGCGCAGATCGCCAGGGCGCGGGGCGCGTATGTGATCGGCACGGCGAGCGCGGGCAAGCACGAGTTCCTGCGCGGGATCGGGGTCGACGAGACGATCGACTACCGCGAGACGGATTTCGTTGAGGCCGTGAAGGACGTGGACGTCGTCCTGGACACGATCGGCGGCGAGACCTCCACGCGCTCGCTGCGGGTGCTGCGGCCCGGCGGGATCGTCGTGTCGATCCTGCCGGTGGGCGGGCCGGAGTTCGAGGAGGAGGCCGGTCGGCTGGGAGTCAGGGCGCTGCGGATGCTGGTCGACGCCTCACGTTCCGGGATGGAGGCGATCGCGGCGCTGGTGGAGGCGGGGAAGCTGAGCGCCACGATCGCCGGCACCTTCCCGCTGGCCGACGCCGCCGAGGCCCACAGGCTCGGCGACACCGGCCGCACCACGGGGAAGCTGGTCCTGACGGTCGACTGAGTCAGAACGTCAGCACGGGCTTGATCGCCTTGCCCGCGCCCATGTCCCGCACCGCCTGGTCGATGTCCGCGAACGGATAGGTGCTGATCAGGCGGTGCAGCGGGAGCCGCCCGTCCTTCACCAGTCGGACCAGGGACGGGATGAAGGACTGGGTCTCGGCGTCGCCCAGGGTGAGGCCGACGACCTGCTTGCCGCCCAGCAACCCGTTGACGTCCAGGGCGACTTCGGTGCCGAACGGCGGGGCTCCCACGACGACCAGGGTGCCGCGCGCGGCGAGCGCGTCGACGCCCTGGCGCAGCACGGAGACATTGCCCGTGGTCTCCACGATGCCGTCCGCGCCCTGGCCGCCGGTGATCGTGGCGAGGGCCTCACCGAGGTCCTCCTCCCCCGCGTGCACGGTGTGGGTGGCGCCCAGCTCCCGGGCGAGGGAGAGGCGTTCGGCGACGCGGTCGACGGCGACGACGGTCGTGGCGGAGGTCAGCGCGGCGGCCATCACGGCGGACAGCCCCACGGCTCCGGCGCCGAGGACGACGATCGCGCTGCCCGCGACCGGCTTCAGCACGTTCCACACGGCGCCGACGCCGGTCTGGACACCGCAGCCCAGCGGGGCGATCGACTCCAGCGGCACGTCCGCGTCGACCTTGACGAGGCTGCGCTCGTCCACCAGCGCCCGCTCGGCGAACGACGACTGACCGAAGAAGTGGCCGCCGAGCGGGGTGCCGTCCCGGCTGATGGTGCTGCTGCCGTCGGCGCGCCGGCCGCCGATCAGGTTCAGCGGGAGCCAGGTGGCGCAGTAGGCCGGGTGACCGCCGTTGCAGTTGCGGCACTCGCCGCACGAGGTGAAGGACAGCACGACATGGTCGCCGGGCGCGACGCCGGTGACGGCCGAGCCGACCGCCTCGACGACGCCGGCGCCCTCGTGGCCGAGCACGCCGGGCAGCGGGAAGGGCAGGCCGCCGCTCGCGACACCGAGGTCGGTGTGGCACAGGCCGGTCGCCACCATGCGGACCACCGCCTCGTGCGCTCCGGGCTCGTCGAGTTCGACCTCGGCGAGGGTGAAGGGCGCTCCGCCGGACTCGACGACCGCGGCGCGGGTGGTGATGGACATCGTACGAACTCCCTTGGTTCTTGGGCGCGTTGAGGATCTGCCGGAAGGTCAGTCGAGCGAGACGACGACGGACTTGACCTTGGTGTAGGCGGCGAGCGCCTCGGAGCCGTACTCGCGGCCGAAGCCGGAGTCCTTGACACCGCCGAAGGGGACCGCGGGGTCGAGCATGGCCCAGTCGTTGATCCAGACGATGCCCGCCTGGAGGCGGTCGGCGATGCGGTGGGCACGGGCCAGGTTGGTGGTCTGGATGCCCGAAGCCAGGCCGTAGGGAGTGGAGTTGGCGAGCTCGATCGCCTCGTCCTCGGTGTCGAAGGGCTGCACGGTGAGGACGGGGCCGAAGACCTCCTCCTGGACGACCCGGGAGTCGTTCGAGAGGTCGGCGATGACGGTGGGCTTGTAGTAGTAGCCGCCGTCGAGGTCGAGCCGCTCGCCGCCCGCCACGATGCGGCCGCCTTCCTTGCGGGCGAGGTCGACGTACTCCTCGACCTTCTTCAGGTGCTTCTCCCCCGCCATCGGGCCGACGACGGTCTCGGGGTCGCGCGGGTCGCCGACCGGGACGCCGGGCACGGCGTCGGCGAGGATGCCGAGGAGGGTGCTGTACACGGGGCGGGAGACCAGCAGGCGCGGGCCGCCCATGCAGAACTGGCCGGTGTTGAAGACGAACGCCTTGATGATCGCGCCGACCGCCTTCTCCAGGTCGGCGTCCTCGAAGACGATGTGCGCCGCGTTGCCGCCGAGTTCCATGGTGACGGGCTTGAGGGCGTCGCCCGCCACGCTCGCCACATGGCGGCCGATGGCGGTGGAGCCGGTGAAGGCGACCTTGTCGATGCCCCGGTGGCGCAGAAGTGCCTCGCCGGTCACCGGACCGGTGCCGGTGACCACGTTGACCACCCCGTCGGGGACGCCGGCCTTCTGGAACAGACGGGCCATGTAGAGCGCGCTGAGCGGGGTCTCGTCGGCGGGCTTGTGGACCACGGTGTTGCCGGCCGCGAGCGCCGGGCCGATCTTCGAACCGGCGAGGATCAGCGGGAAGTTGAACGGTGTGATCGCGGCGACGACACCGAGCGGCTCCCGCTTGACGTACGCGAGGGCGTTCATGGGGGTGTCGCGGACGGAGCCGTCCAGGGAGTGGGCGAGGGCGGCGAAGTGCTCGTAGTCGTTGGCCGCGTTGGTCACGTCGACGGCGTGGCACAGCGAGATGGGCTTGCCGACGTCCAGGCTCTCCAGACGCGCGATGTCGTCCGCGTTCTCCCGGATCAGGTCGGCGACGCGCTGGAGGATCCGGCCGCGCTCCCGGCCGCTCAGCCCGGACCAGCCGCCGCCGTCGAAGGCCTCCCGTGCCGCGCGCACGGCCGCGTCCACGTCGGCGGCGCCCGCCTCCGCGACGGTGGTGACGACCGCGCCCCGGGACGGGTCGACCACCTCGGTGCGCGCTCCGTCCGCGGCATCGCGCCACTGCCCCCCGATGAACAGCCGTCCGGGTTCGATCTCGAAGGTGGTCATCACCGCTCCTCAGCCTCTTCGCCAAGATTTCAACCAACAGGATTCCTGTTGGTCCGCAGTTTCATTACAGACAGGTTTCCTGTCAATGGTCTACGCTGGATTCATGCTGGACACCCAGGCGACCAAGGCGCCTCCTTCCCTGCTCTACATGGTGAAACAGGTGGAGCTCGTCGTCCGTTCCCACCTGGACGAGCTGGTCAGGCCGTCCGGGATCACAGCGCTGCAGTACACGGCCCTCACCGTGCTGGAGCGGCACGACGGACTGTCGGCCGCCCAGCTCGCCCGGGACTCGTTCGTCACCGCCCAGTCCATCGCCGATCTCGTACGGTCACTGGAGGGGCGCGGACTGGTGCGACGGGAACGCAATCCGCAGAGCCGCCGGGAGCTGCTGATCCTGCTCACCGACGCGGGCCGCGAGCTGCTCCAGCGGCACGCGGAGCCGGTGCGGGAGCTGGAGGAGCGGATGGTCCGGGATCTCACGGCGCACCAGACCGAGCAGTTCCGGCAGTCGCTCACGAAGGCCTGGCACGCGCTGTCGTAAGTGCTTCATCGCAATTCGAAGACATATGTCAATCGAACATGCTCAAATTCACTCTATCGAGGGTAACTTGCAGGGCGGGGCACTGTGGTGCGCCCACTCGGGACCCGGGGGCGTCGGAGAGGGTGGAGGCGATGTCGCAGTGGAGCAGGAACCGGCACCGCTCACCCGGCATCTGCGCGTCCGGCAGGACCGGGGGCACACGGTGCTGGAGTTCCGCGGCGAGATCGACATCGCCGCGGCCTTGGAGATCGCCCCGTATCTGGACCGGGTGACGGCACACCCGGACGTCCGGCTGGTGATCGACCTCCGGCAGGTCGACTTCTTCGACTGCTCCGGGCTGCGCCTGCTCTACCGGGCCCGCGCCCGGCTTCTCGACCAGGACGGTGAGCTGCGGCTCGTCTGCACCCATCCGCTCACCCTGCGCATCATGCGGGTGACCGGGCTGACCCGGCTGCTGCCCGCCCATCCGACACTGGACGCGGCCCTGGGCCAGCCCGAGGCCACGTCCGGCTCCTTATGACCGTCGCCTGAGCACCGCTCGCCGCCCCCTGTCCACCGCTGTGTCTATTCGCTTCGGGCCGCGTCGAACAGGGCGCTGACGGACTCACCGTTGTGAATGCGCCGTACCGCCTCGGCGAGGGCCGGGGCGATGGACAGGACGCGCAGTTTCTCGGTGCGCTCCTCCTCCCGGACGGGCACGGTGTTGGTGCACACGATCTCCAGGACGTCGGGCTGCTCGCCGATCCGCTTGAGCGCCCCGTCCGCGAACAGACCGTGGGTGCACGCCACCCGGATCGAGCGCGGCCCCAGCTCCCGCAGCCGCTCGAGGAGTTCGAGGACCGTGCTGCCCTTGGCGATCTCGTCGTCGAGGATGATGACGTCCCGGCCCGCGACCTCGCCGATCACCGAGCTGATGGAGACCCGGTCGTCCGCGAACCGCTGTTTTGCGCCCGCCGCCACCTGAGCGCCGATCATCCGGGCGAACGCCGCCGCCTCCTTGGCGTTGCCGAGGTCCGGCGAGACGACGGTGGTGCGCGAGAGGTCGTAGCGCCGGAAGTGCGCGGCGAGCTCACGCCGGGCGTGCAGATGGTCGACCGGCACCGAGAAGAAGCCGTGCACCTGCGGCGAGTGCAGGGTCATGGTGAGGACACGGCTCGCGCCCGCCGCCACCATCAGATCGGCGACGAGCCGCCCGCCGAGCGAGATGCGGGGCGCGTCCTTCTTGTCGGAGCGGGCGTAGGAGTAGTGCGGCATGACGACGGCGATCCGCGCCGCCGACGCCCCGCGCGCCGCGTCGCACATCAGCAGCAGTTCGACGAGGTGCTCCTGGACGGGCCGGACCAGCGGCTGGATGAGGAAGACGTCCCGTTCCCGGCAGTTCGCCTCCAGCTGCACCTCCAGGCAGTCGTTGGCGAACCGGCTGACCCGGGTGGGGCTGAGCGGGACACCGAGATGGGCACAGACCTCGGCGGCCAGGTCGGGATGGGCACTGCCGCTGAACACGGAGATGTCTCGCACGATCCGCTCCTCGCATGATCATGGCCGGGGCTTCATGCTACTGACGCGGAAATTCGGTTGCGCCCCGCGACCGCTCCGGCGCCATGATGGCGACGACCGAGTTCCCACGCCTCAGGAGACCTCATGCGCCGACTCCTCGGAATCACCCAGCGCCCCTTCCGGACCGCGATTCCCGAGGACTCGATCCCGCATGCACACCCTGAACATCGGCATTCTCGCCCACGTCGACGCCGGTAAGACCAGCCTCACCGAGCGACTGCTCTTCGACCACGGGGCGATCGACCGGCTCGGCAGCGTCGACGCCGGTGACACCCGTACGGACGACGGGGAGATCGAGCGGCAGCGCGGCATCACCATCCGCTCGGCCGTCGCCACCTTCACCGTCGGCGGCACCCGCGTCAACCTCATCGACACCCCCGGCCACTCCGACTTCATCGCCGAGGTCGAGCGCGCCCTGGAGGTCCTCGACGGCGCGGTGCTGCTGCTGTCCGCCGTGGAGGGCGTACAGGCGCAGACACGGGTGCTGATGCGGACGCTGCGGCGACTGCGTCTGCCCACCCTGGTCTTCGTCAACAAGGTCGACCGGGCGGGTGCCCGCTCCGAGTCCCTGCTCGCCGACATCCGGAGCAGGCTGACCCCGTGCGTCGCCCCGATGTCGGACGTGACCGCCCTCGGCACGCCCGGGGCCCGTGTGACACCCCGCCCGGCCGGCGACCCCCAGCTGGCGGAGGCGCTCGCCGAGGTCGACCCGGACATCCTCGCGGCCCTGGTGGACGGCCCCGAGCCCACACCGGACGACCTGCGCAAGGCGCTGGCCGAGCGCACCGCCGACGGCTCGTTCCACCCCGTCCACTTCGGCTCGGCCCTCGGCGGCCAGGGTGTCACCGCGCTCGTCGACAGCCTGGTCCGGCTGATCCCGCCCGCCCCGGCCACCGCCGGCGGCAAGCCGCGCGGCACGGTGTTCGCCGTACGACCCGGACCGGGCGGCGAGCGGACCGCGTATCTGCGCCTCTACGACGGTGAGGTGACGCCCCGTCAGCGGCTGATCTTCCTGCGGCGTGAGGCCGACGGCCGGACCACCGAGGTCGCCGGACGGGCGAACCGCCTCGAAGTCATCGGTCAGGACGCCACCCTCACCGCCGGGAACATCGCGGCGATCACCGGCGTCGGAGCGGTCCGAGTCGGCGACCGGCTGGGTGAACTCACGGACCGCACAGCGCAGTTCGCCCCTCCGACGCTGGAGACACTGGTCCGCTCCCGCCGCCCGGGCCAGGCCGCGCCGCTGCGCAGGGCCCTGCTCACCCTCGCCGACCAGGATCCGCTGATCCACGCCCGGCCCGCCGCCGGAGGCGCCACGACACTGCTGCTGTACGGCGAGGTCCAGATGGAGGTGCTCGCGGCGACGCTCGCACAGGACTTCGGCATCGAGGCGGACTTCGAGCCGGGGCGGGTGCGGTTCCTGGAGCGTCCGCGCGGGACGGGCGAGGCCGGCGCGGAGATGCCGTGGCACCTCGGCACCCGCTACTGGGCGACGATCGGACTGCGCGTCGAGCCCGGACCGCGGGATTCCGGTGGGGTGTTCACCCACGAGACGGAACTCGGCGCCCTGCCCCGCGCCTTCCACCAGGCCGTCGAGGAGACCGTGCACACGAGCATGCTGAGCGGGCTGTCCGGTGCGCCGGTGACGGACTACCGGGTCACGCTGACCCGGTCCGGCTTCGACTCCGTCCTGAGCACCGCCGCCCACTTCCGCGGGCTGACACCGGTCGTGCTGCGCCAAGCCCTGGAGCGGGCGAGAACCAGGCTCTACGAGCCCTACCACGCCTTCGAGACGGAGCTCCCGCTCGACTCGCTCACCCCGGTGACGGCTCAACTCGCGTCCTTCGGCGCGGAGTTCACCGGCACCACGGGCGGGCCGACCGGCTGGCTGGTCACCGGAGAGCTGCCCGCCCGCCGGGTGCGCGAGGTCGAACTGCGGCTGCCCGGGCTCACACACGGCGAGGGGGTGTGGTGGTCGCGGCCGTCGGGCGACCGTGAACTGCGGCCTCACTAGCGGCTGTTCACCTCACTCACCGACGGGCGTTCACCAGGACACCGGCAGCCGCTTCGGGCTTCGTGTCATCTGGCCCTCCCGCCATTCGATCGTCTCGGGTGTGAACTCGGCCCGCAGGCCGGGGAAACGGGCGGCGAGGCGGTGCAGGGCCAGGCCGAGTTCGAGGCGGGCGAGCCAGGCGCCGAGGCAGTGGTGGGGTCCGGCGCCGAAGATCACGGTCGGTGAGGTCAGCGGGGCGAAGGGGTCCGGCGGTCCGGGCGGGAAGACGGCGGGATCACGGCTGGCGGAGCCGGTCTGCGCGGCGACCACGCTGCCGGCCGGGATGGTCACCCCACCGACCTCGGTGTCCTCGACGGCCCGGCGGATCAGGCCGGGCAGCACCCGGCCCTCGCTGAGCGGAACGGCACGCAAGAGCTGTTCGGCGGCTCCGGCGGCCGTCTCCTCGTCGGTCGCGAGTGGGGACCAGGCGTCCCGTGCGTCGGTGAGGAGGTAGACGACGAGGTTGCCGAGGGCCGTCATGGTCGTCTCGTGCCCGGCCACGACCAGCCCGATCGCCAGCCGCACCAGCTGCCGCTCATCGATGTCGAGCCCGTCGGCGGCCGCCACCAGACCGCTGACCAGGTCGTCTCCGGGATTCTTGCGCCGCTCGGCGATCAGCTCGGCGCCGAACGCCCCGAACTCACCCATGGCGGCGACGACCTCCTCACGGGTGTGCGCGCCGCCCGACAGGGCGTGGTCGGCCCAGTGGCGGATGCGTTCGCGGTCCAGGTCGTCCAGGCCCATCAGCCGGCAGATCACCGAGACGGGCAGCGGGCGGGTGAACCCCTCGATGATGTCCGCGGGTCGCTCCTGCCCGGCGAAGTCGTCGAGGAGCGTGTCGACGACCGAGGCCACCCAGGGCCGCCAGCGGGAGATCGCGCGCGGGGTGAAGGCCCGCTGCACGGTGGAGCGCAGCCGTTGATGCGGCTCGCCGTCCAGGTTGACCATCCCGTTCGGGTCGTCCAGCAGGTTCGGTACGACGAACAGCGGCGGGGCGTCCGGCGCGTGCAGGGAGCCGCGGTCGAAGCGGGGGTCCATGAGCACCTGACGCACCTCGGCGTACCTGGTCACGAGCCAGACCGGGGTGCCGGTGGCGAGGACGGCGGGCCGGGGCGGGCCCGGCTGCGGGAGGTCGAGGCGGTGCATGGGGCAGCGGGCGGGGGACGTGCTGTCAGTACTCATCCGGGGCTCCTGGCGTGCCGGTACGGACGGTTCTCCCACGCTAGTGCGCCCCGCCCTCGCCGGCAGAGGCATCAATCGGCCAACGCGGCGGTCTGTAAAGGAGTTTGGCGGGCATGGGTAAGGGATGGAAAGGAGGACCCTCGCCATGACGACTCCCCTCAGGCGCGCGTCCAGGCGCATGCCAGGCTGGGCCAAGGCGGTGAGCGCCGTCGTGCTGGTGCTCGTGGTGTTCTTCGCCGGGATCCGGCTGAGCGTGCTGCCGGGCCTGAAGGACCTGTTGGGCACCCAGACGCACGACCGCTCGGGCCCCGCACTGCTCCAGTCCATCCAGGACATGAGCCGTTACGACGCCGCCTCCGGCAACTTCCAGGTCGTCGTGGACCTGGAGAAGGACACCAAGTACCTGCCCGACGCGATCCGCGGCTCCCGTGTCCTGTACGTGGGGGCGGGCACCGTGGACGCCTACGTCGACCTGGGCAAGGTCGGCGAGGACGATGTGACGGTCAACGGCGACCGCACGTCCGCCACGCTCCGGCTGCCGCACGCGGCCCTCGGCAAGCCGGCCCTCGACCCGGACCGCTCCTACGCGGTCTCCAAGCAGCGCGGTCTGCTCGACCGCCTCGGCGACTTCTTCTCCGACAACCCGAACAACGAGCAGGCCGTGCAGAAGCTCGCCGTGAAGCACATCGGCGAGGCGGCCAAGGACAGCGGGCTGACCAAGCGGGCCGAGACCAACACCACCGACATGCTCGAAGGCCTGCTGCACTCCCTCGGCTTCAAGGAGGTGCAGGTCACCTACGGCGGCTGATCAGCTGCCCAGGACCCCCGGCAGAGCGAGCGCCCCGAACAACACGGCGCCGACCAGCAGCCAGGCCACATAGTCCCCGACGTGCCCGGACTGCAGGCGCCGCAGCGGCAGCGCCCGGTCCGGGGCGGCGAGCAGCCCCGGCCGGGTGACGGCGAGCGCGGCCAGGCCGACGGCGAGGACCGTGGAGAGGAGCCCCAGCAGCACGCCGGCCGGGGTCCACCCCACGGAGCCGGTCACACCGGCCGAGGCCGCTTCGCCGACGGAGCGCGCGACCGCGTCGGCGAAGCCCGGGACCACCCCGACGGCGAGGGCGGCGACGAGCAGCACGGCGGGCACCACCGTCATGGTGTCCGGAACCCGGCTGATCCGGTGTCCGGTCTCGGGCTGCTGGCCGGAGCCGGTGGTCTCGTACCCGGCGTGGTCGGGGGGCTTGGGGCCGAGCCCGAGGAAGACACGCGCGGCGACCCGCAGCACGGCTGCCCCGGTCACCGCTCCGGCGACGACGTACAGCACGGCGAGCGGAACACCGACGGCCTCCTCGGTGACGGCCTTTCCCAGCGAGGTGCCGAACGGGGGCAGCCCGGCGAGTGCGAGTGCCCCGACCACGTACATGACGGCGACGGGCCGCAGTTTCCGGGCTCTGCCGTGCAGGGCGTGCTCGTCGACGCTGCCGTAGCGGTCCAGGAGGATCCCGGTGCAGGCGAAGAGGGCGGCCTTCACTCCGGCGTGTCCGAGGATGTACAGCGCGATCCCGTCGTCGGCCTCCGGCTTGAGCACACCGAGACCGATGAGGAACAGCCCCGTGTGGGCGACCGTGGAGCAGGCGAGCAGCCGTTTGATGTGCCGCTGGTACCAGCACATGAGAGCGCCGATGACGGCCGTCAGCACGCCGAGCACCACCAGCGCCCGCTCGAAGTCCGGGGCGGGCACACCGCCGGGTCCGGCGAAGACGGTGCCGTAGACCCGCCAGACGCCGTACGCGCCGAGTTCGACCATGACGCCGGACAGCAGCATGCACACCGGCGTGGGGGCGACGGCGTGGGCGTCGGGCAGCCAGAGGTGGAAGGGCACCGCGGCCGCCTTGACCAGCAGGGCGGTCAGGACGAGGACGAAGCCGGCGAGGGTCAGCGCGTCGGGTCCGCCGTGCGCGTCGAGGCCCCGGCCGATCTGGGTCAGGGCCAGCTCGCCGGTGCGCGCGTACAGCAGTCCGATGCCCATCAGCATGGCGTACGCGCCCAGCGAGTTGACGACGGCGAAGGTCAGGGCGCCCTGCACGGCCTTGGCCTCCTCGACGCGGGTGCCGGTCAGGGCGTAGGCGGTGACGCTCATCAGCTCGAACCAGACGAACATGTTGAACAGGTCGCCCGCGATCGCGAAGCCGCACATACCGCCCTGGAAGAGCAGCAGCAGCGCCGGGAAGGAGCCCGCGTGCCGGCGCGGCGGCTCGTCGAAGTAGTGCCAGGAGTACGTCAGCGCCGCCAGCGTCAGCAGCGAGGCGAGCGCCGCCATGCCGAGGCCCGGTCCGTCGCCGACCAGGACGATGCCGACGCTCCTGCCGTTCCTGGGTGTCCAGCCGCCCACCCACTCGGTCATCGGCGGCGAGGAGTTCAGCAGCAGCGCGATCGCGAGGCCGGCCGTGGCGGCGGAGACGGCGCAGCCGGCGGACTCGGCCGCGACCCGGGGCAGCCGGCGGCCGCAGGCGACCAGGAGGGCGGCCCCGAGGAGGGGGACGGCGACGAGGAGCGGCAGCAGGTCGTTCATCAGCCGCGCAGCTCGGAGAGTTCGTCGGGGTCGACGGTGCCGTGGCGCTTGGAGATCTGCATGACCAGGGCGAGGAGCAGCGCCGTGACGGTGGCGCCCACGACGACGTCGGTGAGGGTGAGCGCCTGCACGACCGGGTCGACGACCGGCCGGGACCCCGGCTTGACGTCGGAGAACACCGGTGCGGTGGCGCCGTCGCGGTAGCCGACGGCGAGCAGCAGGACGTAGGTGCCGGCCTGGCAGACCGAGAGGCAGCCGACGGCGTGGATCAGGTTGCGGCTGGTGGCGAGGCCGTAGCAGCCGACCAGGAAGACCCAGGCGGCCACCAGGTAGGGCAGCACGTTCAGCACGTGGTTCATGTCCCGCTCTTCTCCTCGATCTCGACGGCCTGGTCCAGGAAGCGGGCGAGCAGTACGACGACCGCGCAGGCGACCTCCATGCCGATGGCCGCGTTCAGCAGGGGGACGGTGCCGCCGGAGGAGAGGGTGTTGAAGGTGCCGTACGGCAGGAGTGTGTTGGCGAGGAAGGCGGTGGCGCCGATGAGTCCGGCGAGGCCGGTGACGAGGTAGGCGGAGGCGGCCAGGGCGTCGCCGACCTCGTAGGCGCCGATCGGTCGCACGCGTTCCAGGGCGCGGTAGTCGGCGCCCAGGTAGAGCAGGTGCAGGGCGGTCGCGGCGACGACACCGCCCTGGAAGCCGCCACCCGGGCTGAGCTGGCCGTGGGCGACGATGTAGAGGCCGCTGAGCAGGGCGACGGGGAGGACGACGAGGGCGTAGCGGCGGACCGGGCGGGCGACCTCGGCGGGTTCGGGGCGCGCGCGGTGCTCGTCGCGGGTCTGGCGCAGCAGGACCACACAGCCGAGGACGGCGGCGAACAGGATGGTCATCTCGCCGAGGGTGTCGAAGGCGCGCTGGTCGAAGTTGACCGAGGAGACGGTGTTGGCGGTGTGCCGGGCCAGGGAGGCGCGGACCGCCCGGTCTCCGTACGGGTGCCGGTCGCCGCCGAAGTGCGGCAGCTTCAGGCACGCGGCGGTGAGGAGGGCGGCGAGGCCGGCGCCCGCCACCAGCAGGAGCCACGTCCGCAGGCGCCGGGTCATCGTTCGCGCTCCTTGCCCTGGCCGCGCCGTCTGACCTTGCGGACGGCGAGCATGAGCAGCAGCGGGGTCAGCGCGGAGCCGACGGCCAGCTGGGACAGGCCGACGTCGGGGGCCTGCAACACGGTGAACAGGACGGCGAGGACGACGCCCAGGACGGCCAGGACGAGGGCCTGGCGCACGGGGTCGCGGGTCGCGACCGCCATGGTCGCCGCGGCCGCGACCAGCAGCAGCGCGACGACGATCGACACGTCAGCCATGGGACCCTCCCCCGAATCCGCCGGACAGGGCGCGCGAGGCGAGAAGGTTTCCGCTGATCAGCAGCGCCCCGATCACCAGGAGCTTGACCATGGCGCGGCTCGGCCCGGTGGCCACGCACAGCGCGATCACGGCGACGGCGCCGAGGCCGGCGACCGTCCAGGTCGCCCCCCGGGCGCGCGGCGGGTCCTCGGCGAGTTCGTCGGCGAGCAGCCGGGCGAAGACCAGGGTGCCGACCGGGCCGAGCAGGGCGAGAACGAGGCCGAGGTCGACGTAGGACGGGCGACCGTAGGCCTGGGAGAGGAGCAGCAGACCGGGGCAGGCGAGAGCGGTGGACAGGTTCTGGGCGACCACCCGGCGCCGCAGCGGACCGGTGGTCACACCCCACAGGGCGGTGCCCAGCCCGCCGCCCAGCAGGACGGTCGCGGCCGCCGTCCAGCCGTTCACCGGCCGGTCACCGCCCGTCGCGCGGCCGCCGCGGCGAGGGCGCCCGCACCGGCGGCGGCCGTGCCGACCACGCGCTCCAGGGTGTCGACGGTGCTGATGAGGACCAGCCACAGCAGGGCCAGCCCGACCCACCAGGCCAGCACCTCGGCCGTGGCGAGGAGTGCCGTACGCCGGTTCACGGGCCACCTCCTCTCACCGCCCGGAGTGCCCAGGCAGCGGGAAGGGAAACGGCGGTGCCGCTGCGGCCGGAACGGCACCGCGGCGGCATCCTCGGCGGCTGAGCGGGTAACCGCCCTACAACGCAGGGAAGTTGAAGACTGGAGGACCGGGATGGCCCGTGCAGCCGTGCGACCGCGCTCAGCGTTTCGCCTGCGTACGACCAAGACCGAGAAAACGGGCAAGACGGGGAAACCCGCGGCGAACGGGAAGAGCGAGAAGAGCCGGAAGAACGAGAAGGTCGAGAAGGTCGAGAAGGTCCAGAAGAACGAGAAGAAGCGCTGGGTGACCGCGAAGGCCTGGAGGAACGCCGGGTCCGGGAAGGGCGCGGAGGCCAAAAAGGCCGGGCGCGGCTCGCGGCCGGCCCCTCGTGAGCGGCATGTGCTGCCCCTGCCGCTCCGGCTGCTGGCGATGCTGTGCGCCTTCGGGTTCATGGTGGCGTTCGCCGTGGTGCTGGCGAAACTGACCCTGGAGCCCTCCCCCGCGTCGGTGTCGATGGCGCACACCAATCTGCATCCGGGCACCACCCTGCGCGCCTACCTGGATCAGCCGGGTCTGCGGGACGCCGTGAAGCAGATCGGCGGGAACGTGGTCCTCGGCATCCCGTTCGGCGTCCTGGTGCCCGTCCTCGCGCCGCGGGCGCGCGGGCTGCTGCGGGTGCTGCTGCTGACCGCCGTGGTGATGCTGATGGTGGAGTTCGCCCAGGGGGCGCTGGTCGAGGGACGCGCCTTCGACATCGACGACGTCATCCTCAACACCACGGGCGCGCTGATCGGCTATGTGCTGGTGGGGCGCCGGCTGTACCGGGCGGTACACGCGAAGGAACGCGTGCGGCCCAGGACCACGAGGAGGACGACGGGGGGCTAGGGCGCAACACGCCCTAGCGCAGCTTCCAGGTGAACTTGTCGCCGCCCACCCAGCGCACCGTGTCCGGGTCGTCCAGGTCGTGGACGGTGATGCCGAACGCGGCGGCGGCCTCCAGGACGTCGGTGACCGCCTTGGCCTCGCCGACCACTTCGCCGTCGATCTCCACGATCCGGAACGGCGGCGTGCCCGGCTGCACTCCGAGCACCATGATCCGCGGGTGGGCGATGTAGGGAGCTGCTTGTTCGGTCATGCAATAGAGCGTAGGACGCATTCGGTCCGGGTGGCTCGGGCGGTTCACCCGGACGGCAGGGCGCGCAGCGCCGCCTCGCCGTGCCCGGATGGCCGGCGGACACACCGTGCGGACCCGCGCGGGCTGGGGAACCCTGGACGTGGAGGTCACCATGGATCCCGTCGAGGCACTGGACCGGATCGCGTTCCTGCTGGAGCGGTCCCTGGCGCCGACATACCGCGTGCGCGCCTTCCGTACGGCGTCCCGTGTGCTGTCCGCCCTGCCCGAGGACGAGGTGCGGGAGCGGGCGGCCGCAGGGACGCTGGAGTCGCTCAAGGGGGTCGGCCCGAAGACGGCCCAGGTCGTCCTGGAGGCGCTGGCCGGAGAGGTGCCGGGCTATCTGCGCAAGCTGGAGGGCGAGGCCGCGGCGCCGGACGGCGACCGGGGCGGTACGAAGCTGCGGGCGCTGCTGCGCGGCGACTGTCATCTGCACTCCGACTGGTCGGACGGCGGCAGCCCCATCGACGAGATGGGCCGGGCCGCGGCGGCGCTCGGGCACGAGTGGGCGGTGCTGACCGACCACTCCCCCCGGCTGACGGTGGCGCGCGGTCTGTCCGCCGAGCGGCTGCGGGAGCAGCTGGACGTGGTGGCGGAGCTGAACCGCACCTGGGCGCCGTTCCGGCTGCTGACCGGCATCGAGTGCGACATCCTCGACGACGGCGCGCTCGACCAGGAGCCGGAGCTGCTTGAGCGGCTGGACCTGGTCGTGGTGTCGGTGCACTCCAAGCTGCGCATGGACGCCCGCGCGATGACCCGCCGCATGGTGGCCGCGGTACGCGATCCGCACTCCGATGTGCTCGGGCACTGCACCGGGCGGCTGGTGACCGGGCGGGGGCGGCCCGAGTCTGAGTTCGACGCCGACGAGGTGTTCGCCGCGTGCGCCGAGACGGGTACCGCGCTGGAGATCAACAGCCGGCCCGAGCGGCTCGATCCGCCGCGCGGGCTGCTGCGCCGGGCGGTGCGGGCGGGTGTGCTGTTCTCGGTCGACACCGACGCGCACGCGCCCGGGCAGCTGGACTGGCAGATCCTGGGCTGTGCGCGGGCGGAGGAGTGCGGGGTGCCGGCCGAGCGGGTGGTGAACTCCTGGCCCCTGGACGACCTGCTGGCCTGGACCCGCGAGCGGCGCACTCCGGCGGGAGTGGCGGATCCCTGACGTGGTACCCGGGCGGCGAGAGAGCAAGGGAGAGCGCATGGAACGGGCGGCCGTCTTCGACGTCGACGGGACCCTCGTCGACACCAACCACCTGCATGTGGCGACCTGGTGGGAGGCGTTCCGGCAGGCGGGGCACCAGGTGCCCATGCATGCCATCCACCGATCCGTCGGACTCGGCTCCGAGGACCTGATCGCCCGGCTGCTGGGCGAGCGCCGCGACAAGGACGAGGACGCCGAACTGAGCGCCGCGCACACGGCGTTGTACGGCCAGTACTTCGACCGGCTGCCCGCGCTGCGTGACGCCGGGCGGCTGCTGCGGCACCTGGACCGGGACGGCTGGCGGGTGGTGCTGGCGACCTCGGCGAGCGGCCCGGAACTCTCCGCGCTGCGCCGCGCGCTCTCCGCCGACGAGGCGATCACCGCCACCGCGAGCGCCGACGACGTCGAGCAGGGCAAACCGGCCCCCGAGCCGGTCGAACACGCCCTGGAACTGGCCGGGGTGCCCGCCGAGCGCGCGGTCTTCGTCGGCGACACCGTGTGGGACATGCGCGCGGGCACCCGGGCCGGGGTGCGCTGTCTGGGTGTGCTGTGCGGCGGGATTCCCCGCGCCGACCTGGAGGAGGCGGGCGCGGAGGCGGTGTACGACGACCCGGCCCATCTGCTGGCGTCCCTGGCGGACAGCCCCTTCGGCTCCGTGTGACGGCCGCCGACCGCACGTGACCGAGGTCACGGAACGCGCCGGAACACCGGCGGGTGGTTGCCCGTTGAACCACACGTGGGTGCGGATGGGACAGTGTCCCCGGGCCTCACCTTTTGCCCACAGGGACGATCGTTCGGCTGAAGCCCTGTGGAGCCTTTCGCCGAGAGGCGACCGCCATCCGTGCCCACCACTTGGCGGCCCCGACCGAGATTCCCCCGTCCGGTCGGGGCCTTTCTCTGTCCGGACGGCTCCGAGCGGGTCGACCACCGGCCCGGCGGCCCGCCTCCCGCTTGACTTGGAGCGCACTCCAATTCGTAGCGTTCCCGGTATGAGCACTGCACAGCAGCACAGGATCGGATCAGATTTCGGCGCCACCAGCACCGCCGAGGACGTCCTGAAGGGCGTCGACCTCACCGGGAAGCTCGCGATCGTCACCGGTGGCTACTCGGGCATCGGTCTGGAGACCACCCGCGCGCTCACCGGGGCCGGCGCCCAGGTCGTCGTCCCGGCCCGCCGCCGGGAGACCGCCGAGGAGGCGCTCGCGGGTCTGGAGGGCACCGAGGTGGACGAGTTGGACCTCGGCGACCTGGACAGCGTGCGCGGCTTCGCCGAGCGGTTCCTCGCCTCCGGGCGGCCCGTCGACATCGTGATCGACAGCGCAGGCATCATGGCCTGTCCCGAGACCCGGGTGGGGCCCGGCTGGGAGGCGCAGTTCGCCACCAACCACCTCGGCCACTTCGCCCTCGTCAACCGGCTGTGGCCGGCGATCGCACCGGGCGGGGCCCGGATCGTCTCCGTGTCCTCGCGCGCCCACCACTTCTCCGGTATGCGCTGGGACGACGTCCAGTGGGAGCGGGGCTACGACAAGTGGCAGGCCTACGGCCAGGCCAAGACCGCGAACGTCCTGTTCGCCGTCCACCTGGACCGCCTCGGCCGCGACGTCGGCGTCCGCGCGTTCGCGCTGCACCCCGGCGGCATCCTCACCCCGCTCCAACGGCACATCCCCAGGGCGGAGATGATCGAGCGCGGCTGGATCGACGAGGCCGGCAACGTCCTCGATCCGCAGGGCTTCAAGACCCCGCCGCAGGGCGCGGCCACCCAGGTCTGGGCGGCGACCTCGCCGCAGCTGGACGGTCTGGGCGGTGTCTACCTGGAGGACTGCGACATCGCCGAACCCGCCACGGACGGCGACCAGAGCGCCGGCGTCAGGGAGTGGGCCGTGGACCCGGAACAGGCCGCGCGTCTGTGGGAGTTGTCGTCGGAGCTGACGGGCGTGAACGCGTTCGCCTAGCAGCGCGCCGGGTCCCCGGGCGGGGCCGCCCGGGGTCGGTCCGCCGGCCGTTCCGCCATGAACTCCCGCAAATCCGCCACGAGTCGCTGGGCGTGGGTGACGAACAGACCGTGGCCGGCGTCGTCGTAGACCTTCAGCGTGGCCTCGGGTGCTAGCGCGGCGGTACGGCGGCCGGTCGTCTCCAGGGGCGCGGAGACGTCGTGCGTGCCGTGCACGACGAGCACGGGCACGTCCAGCTTGGCGACCTCGGAGGTGAGGTCCACGGTGGCGACCGTCTCCTGGACCGCGCTGGAGGCACGGGCGGTGGTCACCAGACAGCGGTCGGTCAGGTAGCCGACGTACTCGGCCGAGACGCGGTTGCCCGGGCGGTGCAGGGCGAAGAAGTCCCTCAGTGTGCCGGTGTCCTTGAAGAAGGCCGCCCGGTCCCGGAGGAAGACCGCGTTGCCCGCCCGCATCACCGCCGGGTCCCAGCCGTCCGGGTTGTCGGCGGTGCGGGCCACACCCGGGGCGATGCCGGCGACCAGCGCGACGCGGGCGACCCGCCGGTCGCCGTGCCGGGTCAGACAGCGGACGATCTCGGCGCTGCCCACCGAGTGGCCGATCAGGGTCGCCCCGCGCAGGTCCAGATGGTCGAGCAGGCCGTGCAGGTCGTCGGCGAGGGAGTCGAGGTCGTAGCCGCTCCACACGTCGTCCGAGCGACCGTGTCCGCGCCGGTCCAGGCCGACGCAGCGGTAGCCCTCGCCCGCGAGGGGCAGTGTCTGGTACTCCCACATCTCGCCGCCGAGGTAGGCGCCGGCGACGAAGACGGCCACGGGGCCGTCCGAGGGGCCGTAATCGCTGTAGTGGAGCCGTGCGCCGTCGACGGGGCTGGTGAAGTACGGCATGGGGGTCCTCCTGCGGTGCGGAACCATCGGGGTGGGTACGTCCCCGATGGTTCCGCGGGCCGCGTCCCGGGTCGATTACCTCGGAGGTCATCGGCGCAGGTCCGCGTGCGATCGCGCGGGCCGGGTACCCGGTGCCGGAACACGCCGACGGAAGGAGCCGAGCGTGAGCGGCACAACGGGCAACAGGATCGTGGTGACGGGCGCCACCGGCAATGTCGGCACCAGTGTGGTGCGCGCCCTGTCCGAGGACTCGGACGTCGGCTCCGTGCTGGGGCTGGCACGGCGGATTCCCGACTGGTCGCCGCCGCGCACGGAGTGGTCGGCGGTCGATCTGTCCTCCCCACGAGCCGATCTGGCCGATGAGTTCGCCGACGCCGACGCGGTGGTGCATCTGGCGTGGGCGTTTCAGCCGACGCATGATCCGGCGACGACCTGGCGCACGAACGTGCTGGGCAGCATCCGGGTGTTCGAGGCGGTGGCGGCGGCCGGGGTGCCGACGCTCGTGCACGCCTCGTCGGTGGGTGCCTACTCGCCGGGGCCGAAGGAGTTCGCGGTCGACGAGTCATGGCCGACGCACGGCTGGCCGGACGCCGCGTACTGCAGGGAGAAGGCGTATCTGGAGCGGACGCTGGACGTCTTCGAGCGTGAACACCCCGAGGTGCGGGTGGTCCGGATGCGCCCCGCCTTCCTTTTCAAACGGGAGTCGGCGAGCGAGCAGCGCCGGATCTTCGGCGGCCGCTTCCTGCCGGGGCCGCTGGCGCGTCCGGAACTCCTGCCCTTCCTCCCGGACATCCCCGGTCTGCGGGTCCAGGCCCTGCACACCGACGACGCGGCCAAGGCCTGTGTCCTCGCGCTGGGCGCCGAGGTCCGGGGCGCCTTCAACCTCGCCGCCGAGCCTCCGGTCGACGCGGAACTCCTCGGCGAGCTGCTGGGCACCCGCTCCGTCCGCCTCCCCCGCGTCGCGGCCCGCTCGGCGATCGCCGCCGCGTGGGGCCTGCACCTGCTCCCGGCCTCCCCGCACCTCTTCGACGCGGTCCTGCGCCTGCCCCTGATGGACTGCACCCGCGCCCGCACGGAACTGGGCTGGCGGCCGGAGCGGACCTCCACACAGGTCCTGGAGGAGTTCCTGCACGGCCTCCAGCACGGTCAGGGAGCCCCGACGGAACCGATGAGGGGCCGCAAGGCCGGCTGACGCCCGGGGGAGGCAGGCTCGGCTCCGGCCGGCTGCCTCCCCGTCTCACTCCTGCCCGTCTCACTCCTGCGGAGTCTCACTCCTGCGGATTCCCCCCGCCGCCCGGCGTCCCGTCCGCCGGTTCCTCCAGTCGCTCCCGCTGGGGGGTCACCGTGTACTTCGGGTCCTCGGCCGACGCCGTTCCCGCCGCGAAGACGCCGAAGCGGGTGCAGACCGAGCCCGCGAGGAGGGCCAGGCCGGAGGCGATGGCGGGGGTGCGGCGGTCGCCGAGGAGGGCGGACGTGATCGCGCCGGCCGCGGTGAGACCCCGTGCCGTCCGCAGCAGCGTGCCGGCCCGGCCCCCCTTCCAGGTCTCCGCGACCATGCCCAGGCGCCGCTCGGCCGCCGTGCTCGCGGCCGTCTCGGCCAGCGCGGCGAGCCCCGCGGCGTACCGGGCGGGCGTGTTCTCCCTCGTCGGAGCGGCCACCAGCGCCATCCCGGCCGCCGCGGCCGTGGCCGACGCGCCGAAGAGGTACGGCAGTTCACGGTGGGCGCCGTGCCAGGCCGGCACCGCGGTGTCGGCGGCCAGGACACCGGTGTACGTGGCGACCGCCGGCCCCAGCAGTGCCGCCACGCCGGTTGCCGCGCCCCCGAGCCGCGGCAGTCGGCCGGTGACGGCGCTCGCGGCGGCCGCACCCGCCGCGGGACCGTAGACGGAGAGCAGCCAGGACCCCATGCTCATGGGCGAGGTCGGCTTGAACACCCGCAGCATGTTGACGAACCGGCTGGGCCTGCCCAGGTCATGGACGAGGGCGACCGCCGACAGGGAGACCGCGGTCAGCGAGGACACCTTGAGTGCCGTGGCGGTGGTCCTACGACCCGTCAGTTGCGCTCCCGCCGCGAGCACCGAACCGGCTCCGGCGAGCCCGCCCAGGAAGAAGTATCCGGCGATGTCGGAGGCGGCCCAGGACGGTGCCTTGATGACCGGGCGACCGTAGTAGGACTCGAACTCGGCGCGGGGGACGACGGGTTGCTCACCGCGACGGCGGCGTCCGCGCCTTGTGCGCTCGGTCGTGCTCATCGCCTGCCCCTTCCCGCCCCGGCGAGTGCGAAGCAGGCCGCGATCCCGCCCAGCAGGGACACGGCGGCCACGCCGGCGTGCTTCCACATCTCGGGCAGATCCCGGGTGGTGACGACGGGGTCGGGGGGCAGGCCGTACACCTCGGGCTCGTCCAGCAGCAGGAAGAAGGCCCCGTCGCCGCCCACTCCGTCGTCCGGGTCGTGGCCGTAGAGGCGGGCATCCGTGACTCCGGCCTCGTGCAGCTGGTCGACGCGCAGGGCGGCCCGCTCGCGCAGTTCGTCCAGCGGGCCGAACTGGATGGACTCGGTGGGGCACGCCTTGGCGCAGGCCGGTTCCTGTCCCGCGCCAAGGCGGTCGTAGCACATCGTGCACTTGAACGCCCGTCCGTCGTGCGGGCGTTGCTCGATGACACCGTACGGGCAGGCGGGCACGCAGTAGCCGCAGCCGTTGCAGATGTCCTCCTGGACGACGACCGTCCCGAACTCGGTGCGGAAGAGCGAGCCGGTGGGGCAGACGTCGAGGCAGGCCGCGTGGGTGCAGTGCTTGCACACGTCGGAGGACATCAGCCAGCGCATGTCACCGCCGGCGGCTCCCTCCGCGTCCTGGTTCCCGTCCCTGGCGTCGCCCTCCACCAGGGGGAGTCGGGTACGTCCCTCCGGGCGCGGCTGCTCGATGAAGGCGACGTGCCGCCAGGTCGAGGCGCCGAGCGCCTGGGTGTTGTCGTAGGACATGCCGGTCAGGGAGAGGCCGTCCTCCGGAATGGCGTTCCACTCCTTGCAGGCGACCTCGCAGGCCTTGCAGCCGATGCAGACGGAGGTGTCGGTGAAGAATCCGACGCGTTCCTGGCTCACTTGCGGGCCTCCGTTCCGGTGTCCGGCGTGATGCCGGCCCGCCTGCGGTACTCGGCGACCAGCCGCGGCAGATCCGGGCCGCGCGGGCGGCGGCCCGGTCGGATGTCGGCGGTGAGCGCCTTGTCCTCCTGGATATGGGCGTTGGGGTCGAGGGTGATGGAGGTCAGCTCGTTGGCCGCATCGCCCGGCGCGACGCCGTTGGGCCCCCAGTGGAAGGGCAGGCCGATCTGGTGGACGACCCTGCCCTGCACCCGCAGCGGGCGCATGCGGTCGGTGACCAGGACCCGCGCCTCCACGGCGTTGCGGGCGGTGACGAGGGTGGCCCAGCCGCCGTTCTCCAGGCCGCGTTCACGGGCCAGCGCGGGCGAGACCTCGCAGAAGAACTCCGGTTGCAGCTCGGAGAGGTACTCCGACCAGCGGCTCATGCCACCCGCGGTGAAGTGCTCGGTCAGGCGGTGCGTGGTGACGACGTAGGGGAAGACGTCGGCGCCCTTCTCGTCGCCGCTGGGGTGGTAGCGGTTGCCCTCGCGGGGCATCACCTGGCGTACCGGGCTGCGCGGGGTGGAGGGGTACAGGGCGTTGGGGAACGGCGAGTCCTGTGGCTCGTAGTGGGTGGGCAGCGGGCCGTCCTCCAGACCGGCGGGGGTGAACAGCCAGCCCTTGCCGTCGGCCTGCATGATGAACGGGTCGTCGCCGCGCAGCGCGTCGGGGCCGACGGCGTCCTTGTCGGGGACGAAGTCCGGTGCGCGGTCGGGGACGAAGTCCGGGACGTCGTACCCGGTCCACCGGCCCTCGTCCGCGTCCCACCAGAGGTATTTCTTGCGCTCGCTCCAGGGCGTGCCGTCGGGGGCGGCCGAGGCCCGGTTGTAGAGGATGCGGCGGTTGGCCGGCCAGGCCCAGGCCCACTCGGCGGCGACCCAGTCCTGTTCCCACTCCGGTTTCTTGCGGGCGGCCTGGTTGACGCCGTCGGCGTGGACACCGCAGTAGATCCAGCAGCCGCAACGGGTGGATCCGTCGTCCCTGAGCTCGGTGTAGGCGCTCAGCGGACCGTCGGGCCCCTGTCCGCCGATCTCGGCGAGCACGGCGTCGGCGACCGGCTCCCGCAGTTCACCGGTGACCGGATAGTCCCAGGCCAGATCGAGGATCGGCCGGTCCATGGGGTCGGTGGAGCCGGCCAGCTTCTCCTTGATCCGGCGGCCCAGGTGGTACATGAACCACAGGTCGCTGCGCGCGTCGCCCTCGGGTTCGACGGCGGCGTGGTGCCACTGCACCCAGCGGTTGGTGTTGGTGAAGGAGCCGGACTTCTCGGTGTGCGCGGCGGCGGGGAAGAAGAACACCTCGGTGCCGATGTCCTCGGTGCGCAGCTCGCCGGTCTCGATCTCGGGGCCGTCCTTCCACCAGGTCGCCGACTCGATGAGGGAGAAGTCGCGGACGACCAGCCAGTCCAGCTGGGCCATCCCGAGCCGCTGGAGGCGGGTGTTGGCGGAGCCGACGGCCGGGTTCTCGCCGAGCAGGAAGTAGCCCTTGCAGTCGCCGTCGAGCTGGGCCATGACCGTGTCGTAGGTGGAGTGGGAGCCGGTCAGCCGCGGGATGTGGTCGAAGCAGAAGTCGTTGTCGGGGGTGGCGGCGTCGCCGTAGTACGACTTGAGCAGGCTGACGAGGTACGCCCGCATGTCGGCCCAGAAGCCCTTCACGGTGCGGGTGCTCTCGACGAAGTTGTCGAGGTTCATGTCCTCGTGGGCGTGCGGCATCGGGATGTAGCCGGGCAGCAGGTTGAACAGGGTGGGGATGTCGCTGGAGCCCTGGATGGAGGCGTGGCCGCGCAGTGCCTGGATGCCGCCCCCGGTGCGGCCGATGTTCCCGAGCAGCAGCTGGAGGACGCTCGCGGCGCGGATGAACTGGGCGCCGGTGGTGTGCTGGGTCCAGCCGACGGCGTAGCAGAAGGCGCTGGTGCGCTCGGGGCCGGAGTTGGCGGTGAGCGCGTCGCAGACCTGCCGGAAGGTCTCGCGGGGGATGCCGCAGACCTCCTCGACCAGCTCGGGTGTGTAGCGGGCGTAGTGCCGCTTGAGGATCTGGTAGACGCAGCGCGGGTGCTGGAGGGTCTCGTCGGTGGGGGCGCGGTGGCCGGTGCGGGCGCCTCCGGAGCCGTGGGCCTCGGCGCCCGCGGACTTGCGGGTGCGCTCCTCGTACAGTTCGTCGGCCTCGCCGGCCGGCTGCTGGATCTCGACGCCCTCGTACTGCCAGGTGGCGGGGTCGTAGTGCTTCTTCTCCGCGTCGAAGCCGGAGAAGACGCCGTCGAGGTCCTCGGTGTCGCGGAAGTCCTCGCCGACCAGGGTGGAGGCGTTCGTGTAGTTCAGGACGTATGCGCGGAAGTCCTTCTCCTCGGTCAGGACGTGGTTGATGATCCCGCCGAGGAAGGCGATGTCGGTGCCCGCGCGGATCGGCACGTACAGGTCGGACAGGGCGCTGGTGCGGTTGAAGCGGGGGTCGACGTCGATGACGACGGCACCGCGTTTCTTCGCCTCCATCACCCACTGGAAGCCGACCGGGTGGCACTCGGCGAAGTTGGAGCCCTCGATCACGATGCAGTCGGCGAACTGCAGGTCCTGCATGAAGGTGGTGGCACCGCCCCGGCCGAACGACGTGCCGAGGCCCGCGACGGTGGACGAGTGGCACACACGGGCCTGGTTCTCCACCTGGACGACGCCGAGACCGGTCAGCAGCTTCTTGATGAGGTAGTTCTCCTCGTTGTCGAGGGTGGCCCCGCCGAGGCTGGCGATGCCCATCGTCCGGGCGGTGCGCATCCCGTCGCGCTCCCATTCCCAGGTCTCCCGCCGGGTACGCAGGACACGCTCCACGACCATGTCCATGGCGGTGTCGAGATCGAGCGGTTCCCAGTCCGTGCCGTGCGGCCGCCGGTACAGGACCTGGTGTTCCCGCGCCGGCCCGGTGGTCAGCTGAAGCGTCGCCGACCCCTTCGGGCACAGCCGTCCCCGGCTCACGGGCGACGCGGGATCACCCTCGATCTGTACGACCTTCTCGTCGCGCACATAGACCTGCTGTCCGCAGCCGACCGCGCAGTACGGGCAGACGGACTGCACGACCCGGTCCGCGCTGTCGGTCCGCGGTCGCAGCGCCGCGGTGTGCGGCGACTTCGCCGCGCTCCCCCGCCCTGTCCGGTCCTCGCCGCCGAGCTGCCGGTAGACGGGCCAGGAACGGACCCGATCGCCGATACCCATGGGTGGCTCCCTGTCGCGGTTCAGGCGGAGGACTCGTCCGGCGCGGGATGGTCGGCGTGCACGGTGGCGGACCGGGGCCCGCCCTCGCGCCCGGTGCCGGCTTCGTCGGTGTCGGGGACCTCCTCCGCCCCTTCCGGCAGCGGGATGTCCAGCGGGTCCTCGCCCTCGCGCACCTGCTGGTCCGGCAGGTCCCGGGGCACGGGTCCACCGCCCTGGCCCGCGTCACGCCGATCGGCCACGACGCACTCCCTTCGCGTTGTCGAGCGACACGCGAGTACCTCCGCCGGCACCTGACAAACCCGGGTGCGGGGAGCATCCCCTCAGGGGCGCGGGGCGCGCTCCTCCAGCACCGCACGCCAAGCCGGCACCGGCCCTTCCGGCACGGTCTCCATCCGCCGCCCCCCACGCCCGAAGAAGTCGGCGAGCGGCAGGATCGCGGCCCCCACGGTCACCGCGTCCGGACCGAGCCGCCCCAGCTCGATGCTCACCTTCCGGGCCGGATACCGCAGTGCGTACGCCGCCGCGTGCCGCCGTACGGCGGGCAGGAACCGCGCTCCCAGCTGAAGCCCGGCCCACCCTCCGACGAGAATCCGCTCGGGCTGGAAGAGGTTGATCAGATCCGACAGCCCGGCCCCCAGATACTCGGCCGTCTCCTCCAGCACTCCCAGCGCGAGGGGATCGGCCTCCCCCTCGGAGGGATACGCGGCGGCGAGCATCGCGGCCAGCGCCGTCTCCTCGTCGGCCCCGCCGGGGGGCCGCCCACCGGCCTCCCGCCATCGCGCGAGCAACGACTCCGCGCCCGCGTACGCCTCCAGACACCCGAGGGCACCGCACCGGCACCGGCGCCCCCGGACCCGTACCGTCAGATGCCCCCACTCCACGGCCCGCCCGTGTTCCACCTCGGGCGTCACCAGACACGCTCCGACCCCGGACCCGAACAGCACGACGATCGCGTTGTGGGCACCACGGCCCGCGCCGAACCACATCTCGGCCTGACCGAGCGTCTTGGCCCCGTTGTCGATGAAGTACCGCACCCGGTCCGGGAGCCGGGACGTCGACCGGAGCAGCGCCTCCAGCGGCACCGCGTCCCACCCGATGGTCTGCCCGTGTACGACGGCCCCCTGGTCCGGCGTGTGCTCGACGATGCCGGGGACACCGATCCCGACGCCGAGAAGCCGGTCGGAGTCGACTCCGGCGTCCGCGAGCACCTCGGCGATCCCGTCGCGGATGTGCCCGACGATGACCTCGACCTCGTACCCCTGCTGGGCGAGCGGGCGTTCGGCGCGGGCGAGCTCGGTGAGGGTGAGGTCGAACAGCTCCACCCGTACCCGGGTCTCGCCGACGTCGACGCCGATCATGTGCCCGGCGCCGGACGCCACGCGCAGCAGGATGCGGGGGCGGCCGCCGTCGGAGTCGACGCTGCCCGCCTCCTCGACCAGTCCGTCGGCGACCAGGTCCGCGACGACATTGCTGATGGAGCCGGAGCTCAGCCCGGTCGCCGGGCCGAGCTCGAAGCGGCTGAGGGGACCGTCGAAGTAGAGCCGCTGCAGCACGGCCGTGCGGTTGGCCCGCCTGAGGTCGCGTACCGTGCGTCCGTTCCGCGCCGCCATATGGCCCCCTTCGCACCCTGTCCGACCTGCAACATACCTCCGGGAGCGGGGATGGCGCGAATTTCCTCCAACCCTTAGTTCACGGTGTGAGCTAAGAGAGGGCCAGCTGCTCGATCTCCTCCAGGGCGACGACGAGCTCCGGGGCGACCACCGCCTGCACCCAGCGCTCATGGTCCTGGTCGACCGCGCGCGGGACCGTCTCGGTGAGCATGATGAGGTACAGGTAGGCGCGGTAGAGGGCCAGGCGCACACGGGCCGGTACGTCGAACTCGGCCCGGCCGCCCGCCTCCCGGTAACCCGCGAGGAACGCCTCGTCCTTCCTGATGTCGCCCAGCAGCGCGAGGGAGACGAAGTCCGCGAGGGGGTCGCCCCAGAACATCCGCTCCCCGTCGATGAGCCCGCCGATGCGGGGCGCCCGCCCCGGCGGGCGGTCCAGCAGGATGTTCCCGTCCCACAGGTCGAAGTGGACCAGTACGGGGGCCGTGACCTCGTCGAGCGCGGGGTAGCCGGCCCGGAGCGCGCCCGCCACCTGGTCGACGGAGCGGGGCAGCCGGGCTCCGTAGTCCAGGGCGTCGTCCAGGACGGCGTCGATCATGGCGGCGAACGCGGTCCGCCAGTCGGGGGCGAGCGGGCCGAGGGCGCCCGAGGGGTAGCCGAAGCCCGGACCGGTCACCGTGTGCAGACGGGCCACCTGACGGCCCAACTCCCGGCGCAGCGGCGCCCGTTCGTCCTCGGCGACCGTCCCGTCCCAGGGCTCGCCGGGACAGGCCGTCATGAGCAGGTGCGGTACGGCGTCGTCCTCGCCGACGGCGACGACACGCGGTGCCACGACCTCGGCCGCGGCCGCCGCCCGGTAGAACTCCGCCTCGGCGGTGAGCAGTCCGCGCTCGTAGCGCATACCGGGAACGGTGGAGGCGGGCGGGACCTTCAGGACGTAGCGGGTGCCGTCGGCGAGGAGGAGTTCCTCGACCGTGTTGTAGGTGCCGCCGCTCAACGTCCTGACTCCGGCGAGGAGTTCGGGGTCGAGGCGGGCGCCGCGCAGTACCCGTCGCGCCCATTCCCAGGAGTCCGCCAACGCCCCGCCCCCTCCCTCGGCCGACGCGTCGGCGTCGGGCGTGTGCTTCCGGAACAGGGTACGGAACACCCCTGCACGGAGGGCGGCGCGACGCGCAACTGCCTTTCGGGGTACAACTGCCTTTCGGGGTACGGGAAACGCGCGAGACCGCTAGTCGGACCTCTGCCCGGACTCCGGCGCCGGGGCGGTGGTGCCGCGCGGGATCAGCCGGGTCGGCAGGGCGACATGCCGCCTGCGGTCCGCCTCGGGGTCGTCGAGCAGCCGCAGGACCAGTTCCCCGGCCGCCCGGCCCATGTCGGACGGCGACTGGGCCACCGTGGTCAGGTCGAACAGCTCGGCCACCGGCTGGTCGTCGAAGCCGAGGACGGACATCCGCTCGGGCACCTCGATCCGTGACCTGCGCAGCGTCCAGATCAGCGAGACCGCGAGCTCGTCCTCCTCGGCGAAGACGGCGGTGGGCGGCTCCCGCAGGCCGAGCAGCCGTCCCAGTGCCTCCGCGACGGCACGCCTGTCGGCGGCCCGTGCCGACACCACCAGCCGATCGTCCGGCCGGATGCCCGCCTCGGTGAGCGCCTGCCGGTAGCCGAGCAGCCGCTCGTGCGAGCTGAAGGAGAAGCCGGTGGCGCCCGGGCTCTGCATGAACGCGATACGGCGGTGCCCCAGGTTCAGCAGGTGCCGGGTGCCGGTCCGCGCGGCCGCCACGTCGTCGACGTAGACGCTCGGCCGTTCCTCGGCGTGCTGGCTGACGTGGACGACCGGCATGCCGAGGTCGTCGAGGCGCGCGCTCTCCTCGTCGGTGAGGTCGAAGGAGAAGACCAGCAGCGCGTCGGCGTTGCGGCGGGCCGGCAACTGCTCGAAGAACACGGCGCGTTCGGCCAGGTCGGGTATGACGTAGACGCTCAGCTCCATGCCCGCGGCGCGCAGCGACGGGGCGAGGCCCGACAGGGCCGAGCCCGTGAACCACGAGTCGAGGGTGGGCACGAGCACCGCCACCACCCCGGTCCTGCCGGTCACCAGGCCCGACGCCTGCCGGGAGACGGCGAAGTCCAGCTCCCGCGCGGCCCGTTCGACCCTGACCCGCACCTCGGGCGACACGTTCGCGAGGCCGCGCAGGGTGCGCGAGACGGTGGAGACGGAGACCCCGGCCCGTTCGGCGACATCGGCCATCGTGGGGTGCCGCCGCGCTGGTGGCATGGGCGGACGCTAGCACGGGTGTGCGCGGGTTGGTGACAGCGCTGCCAGGGCATTACTGGCATGTAGCGCGCGAAGGGTCCACCCTTGATCCTTCAGGCTTGCAAGCGTTGTCATGGCCGAGGAGGACCGCACCCAATGTCCACCAGCACCGCACCTTGGTGGCGCGACGCCGTCATCTACCAGGTCTACATCCGCAGCTTCGCCGACGGGAACGGCGACGGGGTCGGCGACATCGCCGGCCTCCGCTCCCGGCTGCCGTATCTGAAGTGGCTCGGCATCGACGCGATCTGGATCAACCCCTGGTACGCGTCGCCGATGGCCGACCACGGTTACGACGTCGCCGACTTCCGCCGGATCGATCCGCTGTTCGGGACGGTGGAGGAGGCCGAGCAGCTCATCGAGGAGGCGCACCGGCACGGCATCCGGGTGATCCCGGACATCGTGCCGAACCACACCTCCGACCAACACGCCTGGTTCCGGGCCGCGTTGGCGGCGGGACCGGGCAGCCCCGAGCGGGAACGCTACGTCTTCCGGGCCGGGCGCGGGCCCGGAGGCGCCCAGCCGCCCAACGACTGGGTCTCCTCCTTCGGCGGCCCGGCCTGGACCCGGCTGCCCGACGGCGAGTGGTACCTGCACCTGTTCGCACCCGAGCAGCCCGACCTCAACTGGGAGCACCCGGAGGTACGGGCCGAGTTCGAGTCGATCCTGCGCTTCTGGTTCAGCCGGGGCGTCGACGGCTTCCGGATCGACGTGGCGCACGGGCTGATCAAACACCCGGAGCTGCCGGACCTGCCGCCCCGCCCGGACACGGACGGGCCCCGGCAGCACGTCGACCACCCGCACTGGGACCGCGACGAGGTGCACGACATCTACCGGGCCTGGCGCCGCGTCGCCGACGAGTTCCCCGGCGACCGGGCCTTCGTCGCCGAGGCCTGGGCGGACGCCCCGGAGCGGCTGGCCGCCTACGTCCGCCAGGACGGCCTGCACACGGCGTTCAACTTCGACTTCCTGATGTCGAGCTGGGACGCCGAGGACCTGCGGACGGTCATCGACGACTCGCTCGCGATGCTCGGCGCGGTGGGCGCCCCGGCCACCTGGGTGCTCTCCAACCACGACGTCGTACGCCATCCCAGCCGTTACGGCCGCAAGGTCGTCCGGCGCTGGACGGTGAACGAGCCGTACCGCCCGGAGGGCCCGCTGGACCTGGAACTGGGCACGCGCCGCGCCCGTGCCGCCGCCCTGCTGATGCTCGCCCTGCCCGGCGGCGCCTATGTGTACCAGGGCGAGGAGCTCGGGCTGCCGGAGGTCGAGGACCTTCCCGAGTCGGTCCTCCAGGACCCCGTCTGGGAACGCTCGGGGCACACCGACCGCGGGCGCGACGGCTGCCGGGTGCCGATCCCGTGGTCCGGGTCGAAGGCGCCGTACGGCTTCAGCCCGGAGGGTGCGAGGGCCGAGCCGTGGCTGCCGCAGCCGGAGAGCTGGGCGGGCCTCGGGGTGGCCGGGCAGACCGGCGACGAGGACTCGATGCTGGAGCTGTACCGCGCCGCGCTGCGCCTGCGCCGCGAGCACCCCGCCCTCGGCGACGGCGGCCTGCACTGGCGCGACACGCCCTCCGGAGTCCTCGCCTTCGACCGCGCCCCCGGCTTCGTCTGCGTGGTCAACCTCTCCGCCGAGCCGTACCGCCTGCCCGCGCACACGTCGGTCCTGTTGGCGAGCGGTCCGCTGGAGGGCGGTGTCCTGGCGCCGGACCGGGCGGCCTGGCTGGCGGTGTAGCCGCGGTCCCGGCCTTCGAGCCGCGGGATCGCCTGCGTTTCGCCTACGGCGACACCTGTGCGGGACCGCGTCGCGCGGGTCTTCGCTCCGGGCTCGCGGCTATGCGCTCGGCGCGCTGACGTCCGGCGTGCCGACGTCCGGCGCACAGGCGGTGCCCGCGCCCTCGGGCGCGCCGAAGCGGGCGAGGGTGTGCCACACCATCTTCAGGTCCTGGAGCCCGTACCGTCCGGTGCGGGCGGCGTCCCCGATGATCCGTGGGTCGACGCGGCCGTCCTGGGCGATCCGGGCGCCGAGCTCCATGTACTCCCGGCCTCGGTAGTCCGCGTGCCGGCGCAGTCGCGCCACCGTGAGGCGGTAGCCGGGGTGCCACTCGACGGGGCAGGGCAGCCGGCGGGCCGCGGCCTCGACGGGCGTGCCGCGGTAGCTCGCGTCCAGGACGAGCGCCTCCATGTGCCGGGAGAGCCGGACCCCGCCGTGAACCTGGGCCTCGATGTAGTCGTTGAGTGCGTCCTGTTCGTCGGCCTCGGCGAGCGCGATGAGGGACATGCCCGCTGCCACCCCGAAGTCGGTGGGCTCGGCCGCGCTGTCGGGGTAGCAGAAGGTGGACCGGGCGAGCGCCTCGGCGGTGAGCCGGAAGTGCGAGGAGCCGAACCGCGGGGCGGCGCCGACCACTTGGCGCCGGAAGTCGAGCGCGCCGTACACGGGCCGGTCGTGCGGGTCCGCGTCGTCGTAGGCGCCGCCGAAGATCCGGCTCTCCCAGCGCCACCGGTCACCGCCGGGGTGAGCGGTGAGACCGCCGTTGCTGGTGCCGGTGACGAACTGCGAGTGGTAGGCGCCGTCCTGGGCGAGCGCCTGGAGGATGGGGAGCCCGCCGACGAGCCGGTCGGGGTGGAAGTTCAGGGTGATCCTCAGGTCCGTGCCGACCGGAGGGCCCGCCGAGCGGGCGGCCACGTGCCGCAGCGCCGCCAGTGCCCGGGGTGTCCCGGGATCGCCGAACTCCACCGCTGTCCCTTCGTCGAAGCCGCCCCGGCGGTGGTTCAGAGGTCGGCCACCGCCAGGACGATCTTGCCACGGTTGTCGCGACGCTCCAGCGCCTCATGGGCGGCGCGGGCCTCTTCGAGAGGCAGGACGGTCTCGACCGGCACACGGTAGGTGCCCGCGGCGACCCGCTCGGCCAGCTCACGCAGGTCGGGGCGGGGGTCGTATCCGTGGATCTGCAGGTTGGTGAGCTGGAAGCCGACGACGGTCGCGTTCTTGGGATAGAAGTCACGGGTGTCGATCGTGCTGGGCTCCAGGGCGACGTTGGCGAGCGCGACCACCCGGCCGCCGTGGCCGACCTCGCGCAGGCTCCGGGCGAACGCCGGGCCGCCGACGGTGTCGAGGACGACGTCGGCGCCGTGTCCGCCGGTCAGCCGCAGCACCTCCTCGACCTCCGCCTCGTCGGGATGCGCGGAGGTGTCGACGATGTCGTGTGCCCCGAACTCCCCCGCCCACGCGGCCTTCTGCGCCGACCCGGCGAGGGCGATGACCCGCGCGCCCGTCTCGGCGGCGATCTGCACGGCCGCGCTGCCGACCCCGCTGGCCGCCGCCTTCACCACCACCGTGTCCTTCTTGGTGACCCTGGCCAGGTGCCGCAGGCAGTACCAGGCGGAGAGCCAGGCGACGGGCAGCGTGGCCGCCTCGACGAAGCCCACCCCTTCCGGCAGGAGGGTGACCTGGGAGGCGGGCACCGCCGCCGACTCGGCGTAGAAGCCCGGGGCGTTGGCCCCGTCCAACGCCATGACCCGCTGTCCGGCCTCCAGACCGGTGACCCCCTCCCCCACCGCCGCGACGACTCCGGCCGCCTCCACGCCCGGGATCAGCGGCGGCCGTCCCGCTCGGTGGTAGACGCCGGCCCGGACGAGCGCGTCGGCGCGGTTCACGCCCGCCGCCGCGACCCGCACCAGCACCTGACCGGGACCGGCCACCGGCTCCGGCACCTCGACCGGCACCAGCACCTCGGGCCCGCCGAACTCGTCGATCCGTACCGCACGCATACCGCACCTGCTTCCTGTCGCGGCCACACACCCAGCCGACACCGGTTGAAATGGTGTCACCTTCCGACACCACTTCAACCGGTGTCAAGAGGCGTCGACAGAGATACGACACCTCATGAACCGGTGTACGCTCCCCGTATGTCATCCGTCGCCGCCGATCCGGCGCTCGCGTTCCCGTTCATCGGCGGCCGCCCCTGCCTGGATTTCGTGGCGACCCTGGGCCGCCGCCACGCCACCCCCCTGGAGCGCATCCCGGACCCCGCCGCGCTGTCCCGCTGGCTGTCGGAGGCGGGGCTGGCCGTGGGCGAGGAGCCGGTGCGGGTCACCGCGCGGGACCTCACCGACGCCCGCGCCCTGCGCGAGGCCCTCCACCGGGTCGTACGGGCGGCGATGGCCGGGCGGGAACCGGAGCCGGCCGATGTGGAGCTGGTCAACGAGACGGCCGCCCGCCCGGACCTCGCACCGCAGCTGGGGCCGGCCCGCTGGACGGCACAACGGCCCGCCCGGGCGGCGCTGGCGACGGTGGCCAGGGACGCCGTACTCCTGGTGGGCGGCCCGCTCCTGGAGCGGGTGAAGAAGTGCGAGAACCCGGACTGTTCGCTGCTGTTCCTGGACGACTCCCAGGCCCGGCGCCGCCGTTGGTGCTCGATGGAGCGGTGCGGGAACCTGGCGAAGGTGGCCGGCTACCGCTCACGCGGCCGGGCCGCCGCCACCTGACGCTGGAAAGCTCCTCGGGGCCGTGAGAACCTCGGAGTCCGGGCGCTCGCCGTCACCGCCCCGCCCAGGGCCAGAAGGGCCCTCCTAGCCGACCGACCGTTGGGAACAGCCCCCAGTGCCAGATGTACGTGAGTGGAGGGCGTCCCTCGTCCGGTATGTGAAGCGCCGCCGCGACCCGGTGGTCGTCCAGACGCTGCGGTCGGCCGTCGCGGCGACGGTGGCGTACGTCGTCGCCCTGCGGCTCAGCCCGGAGGCGGCCCCGCTGACCGCGCCGCTCACCGCGCTGCTGGTCGTCCAGGTCACCCTGTACGCGACGCTCACCAACGGCATCCGCCGGGTCAACGCGGTGGTGGCCGGTGTGCTGGTCGCCATCGCGTTCAGTCTGCTGGTCGGGCTGACCTGGTGGAGTCTGGCGCTGCTGATCGTCGCCTCGCTGGCCGTCGGGCGGCTGGTGCGGGTCGAGGAGTACGTGCCCGAGGTCGCGATCAGCGCGATGCTGGTGCTCGGGGTGACGACCGTGGGGGACACCGCCTGGGCGCGGGTGGTGGAGACACTCATCGGCGCGGTCGTCGGCCTCGGCTGCAATCTGCTGCTCGCGCCGCCGGTGTGGGTGGACGAGGCGGGCGAGTCGATCGAGGGGCTGGCCAGGCGGGTGCGGCGGCTGATGCTGCGCATGGGCGAGGAGGCCGCGGGACGCACGCCGGTCGAACACGCGACGGAGCGGCTGCACGAGGCGCGGCGGCTCGACCACGACATCGTCGAGGTGGACGCCGCCCTGCGGCAGGCGGAGGACAGTCTGCGGCTCAATCCGCGGGTGCGCGAGGGCCTGCTGCACCGGGTGGTGCTGCGGACGGGCCTGGACACCCTGGAGATCTGCACGGTCGTCCTGCGGGTGCTGGCGCGCACCCTCACCGACCTCGCCAAGGAACGCGACCCGGAACCGCTGTTCGCGCCGGAGACGGGGGCCGCGGTGGAGCGGCTGCTGTCGGAGATCGCCGACGCGGTGGTCAGTTTCGCGGTCCTGGTCACCACCAGTGTGAGTGTGAGCGCGGAGTCGGCCGAGGCCCGGCTCGCCGCCGAGCTGCGCCAGGCCGCGTCGACCCGGGACAAGCTGGCCCAGCTGCTCCTGGAGGAGGTCCAGCGCGACGCCCGCACCTGGCAGCTGTACGGGGCGGTGCTGACCGAGGTCAACCGCATCCTCGACGAGATGGACACCGAGCACCGCTCGCGCCGGTTGCTGGAGGAGCTGGACCGCACCTCGGGCGAGCAGCGGGCCCGTATGCCGCGGCTGACCAGGCTGCGGGAGGGACTGCGCAGCTCCGAGCGACTGCGGGTGCCGGAGGTGCTGCGCAGGAACCATGCCGACGCCGCACGTCGTTCTAAGTGACACAGCCACGGAGGCGAACTAGGGGGGTCGGCGGATGACCGACGGCGTGGTGCGGATCGACGGGAACACACTGAGGCTGCCGGGTGGGGTGGCGGTGCGGTTCGTGCGCACCCTGCGGCTGCCGGAGACCGGCACCCATCCGTTGCCGCCGGGGCTGGGTGAGTTCCCCGTCCGGCGGGTCTCCGACTACCCGGACACCGTGCCCGAGCGGTGGCGTGCGCGGGGCGGTGTGATGCTGCCGGTGTATCTGCGCGAGGCGATGTGGCTGAGCTTCGGCGGGACCGTGGAACCGGCCGCCCTCCAGGTCGGGGTGGGCAAGGTGTGCGCGGTCTCGGGCCGGCCGTGGAGCGACCGGCTGTCCCGGAAGCCGCAGAACTACGTGGTGCTGCCCCGCCAGCCCTGGCTGGACGGCATCAACTCGGGCAAGGGCACCGTCCGCCAGTTCGTGGCGGTGCCGCTCGGCCTCGGCGCGACCGTCGAGGGTCAGGTCACCGGCGAGGAGGTCTGGGGCGGCGTACAACTGCAGGTCTTCGGGCTGAACGAGCGGAAGCTCGCCCAGTGGCGGGAGGCGGAGCGACGCGCCGAGCGGACCCGGGGCCCGGCCGCCGGGGGTTACGGCATGACCCCGATGGCCATGGCGGCACCTCCGGCCCCCGGTTCGGCCCCGGTGCCGGTCGCGGCACGGGCTCCGCGGGCTCCCGCCGCCATGGGCCTCGGCGTCGGCGGCTCCATGCGCCAGGAGGTCTACGAGGACGACCGGCCGCTCACCGACTGGGCGAGGGAGCCCGCCGGACGGGTCTTCGTGCACCTGGTGACGCCCCCTGAATGGCGCCGTATCACCGGCGAGGCTCCCCCGCCGTCGCCGGTGAACCGCGCGGAGTACACCCGCGCGGGGCTGCCCTGGTACGACTACTACGACCAGGACGCGGAGGATCTCGCCCCCACGGACGCCCTGGAGGCCGTGAAGCCGGTCGGCGACTGGCTCGGCGACGACCACGAGCCCTGGCAGGCCCCCTCACCGGACCAGGTGAAGCCCCTGAAGGACGCGGCGGGCAAGCCGGTGGAGGACGGCGACTGGTAGAGCGCCCAAGCGTTGCACCCTGCGCAACGCCGGGTGCCGTTCTTGCACGGCCCCGGCGGTCCGCGTCATGGTGGCTTGTCACGGCAGAGACAGGCGATCATCCGAGGTGCGGACATGGGCAGCGGGACAGGAGCGGCGGGCGGCGGCTGGAGCAGGCGTCGCTTCGTCGGCGCCCTGGCCGGAGTGGGCGCGGTCGCGGCCCTGCCCGCTCCCGCGCCGCCCGGGCACTCTCCGGCGACGCGGGACACCGGCGCGGCCGTCCCGGAGCGGCAGCCGAGCGCACAGCCCACCGCTCCCCGGCCGTCGCCGAAGCCCTCCGGCCCCCGCCCCCTCTACCTCGGCACCTACACCACCGTCGAGGGCGGCGGGACGGGCGTCGGCCTCGCCACCTACGATCCCGAATCCGGCCGTGTCACCGGCGCCGGCACCCTGACCGGGATCGTCAACCCGTCCTATCTGGCCCTGCACCCCGACGCCCGCACGCTCTACACGGTCGACGAGCGCGACGACGGCGCCGTGACCGCGGTACGTCTGGCCGACCGCAGGATTCTGGGCGCCCGGAGCACCGGCGGGGCCGGGCCCTGCCATCTCTCCGTGCATCCGAGCGGCCGCTGGCTGCTGAGCGCCAACTACACCTCGGGCAGTGTGGCGGTGCACCCCATCGCCGGCTCGGGCGCGCTGGGCGAGCGCACCGCCCTGGTCAGGCACACCGGCCCCGCGCCCGGCCCCGGCCAGGACGGGCCGCACGCCCACCAGTTCATCACCGGCCCCGACGGCGGCCATGTGCTCGCCGTCGACCTGGGCACGGACACGGTGTACAGCTACCGCCTCGACGAGCGCGCGGGGACACTCACCGAGGTCTCACGGGCCCGGACCCGGCCGGGCGCCGGCCCGCGCCATCTCACCTTCCACCCGGGCGGCCGCCACGCCTATCTGGCCAACGAGGCCGACGACACGATCACGGTGTGCGCCTACGACCCCTCCACCGGCCGCCTCACGATCGGCGCCCCGCAGTCCACGGGCAGTCGCGCGTCGGTCACCAACTACCCGGCGCAGATCGCGGTCACGGCCGACGGTTCGTACGCCTATCTCGCCAACCGCGGCGACAACACCCTGGCGCGGTACGGGATCGAGGCCGAGGGGGCCCGTCTCCGGCTGCTCGGCACGGTGCCGGTGTCCGGTGACTTCCCGCGGCAGATCGCGCTCTCGCCTGACGGCGCGCTGCTGTTCGCGGCGAACCAGAGGTCGAGCACGGTCAGCGTCTTCCACGTGGACGGGGGCAGCGGTGAACTGCGCCTCGCGGGCGACCCGTTCGCCTCACCCGTCGCGGTCTGTGCGCTGCCGCTGTAGGCCGCGGGGGCAGGAGGCGGTGCCGGCCTGAGCGAGCAGGGCGTGCATGCGCTCGGTGAGCTGACCGACGTCGTCGGCGGGCGTGTGGAACGGCAGGCGTACGTCGCCGTGGGCGCGGGCGCGCTCGATGCGCAGGGTCAGTCCGTGCCGGTCGACGGCTAGGGGCTGGACGCGGACCGCGCCGAGCAGGCAGGCGTGGTCGACGAGCCGGGTGAGCCGCTCCACCGCGTCGGGGTGGCAGTCGGCGAGGTGGGTCAGCAGACGGGCCTCGGCGAGGGCCAGCGGGTCGGGTGCGGCGCCGGCGAACTCGTCGACGCCGACGACCACCGCGCCGGACGCCCGCCGCAGCACGATCCGCGTCGGCCGGAACGCCAGGCGGCCGTCCTCCGCGACGAAGTACCCCGCCATCCACAGCCGGGCCCGGATTCGGTTCCGCACCGGGACGGGTGCCACGTCGGCGAACTCCAGCACCGCGGACGGCTCCCCGCGCGGTGCGCAGATCGCCGCCGTGAGCAGGGCGCCGTCCTCGGGCACCCGCACCAGGACCGTGCCGTCCCCGGCGACGGTGTGCGCGCCGACGAACTCCTCTCGACCGCCCTCCGCGGTGACCGCGCAGGACCATGCGGTGGCGAGCATCGAGCGGGCTCGTTCCGCCGCGGAAGGCGCGGCCGTCCAGCTGTCACCCATCCCAGAATCTCCTTAGGTAAGCCTTGCCTAACTTATCGAAGATCCAGGGGTACGCCAACCATCTCCGGCCGATTCGAGGTGCACCGGCCGCGCGCCGAGGCAGGGAGGGGTCACGCGGCGGCACTCAGGGAGCGAGCGCCCCCAACAGGGCCCGGGCGCACAGATCGCGGACCTGCTCCCGGCTCAGGTCCGAACCGCGCAGCCACTCCAGGCAGACGGCCGTGACGAACGCCAGCCACCCGCGCACGGCGAGCTTCAGATCCGGACGCCCCTGGGCCAGCGGCCCGAGTTCGGGGTCCTCGGCGATCGCCGCCAGGATCTGCCGCTCCTGCGCGCCCAGGGCCCGGTGGTAGACCCGGCGCACGGCCTGGTCCCCCGCCGCGTCGGCGCGATGGAAGGCGCGGAAGCCGTGCGCGTGGGTGTGCACGTACTCCAGGAAGACGTCCAGTCCGGAGGCGAGTTGCTCGCGCGCCGGCACGCCCGGGACGGCCGCCGTCATCTCCAGCATCCGCCTGCTCTCCCGCTCGACCACCGCCAGGAAGAAGTCCCGCTTGGTCGGGAAGTAGTGGTAGAGCAGTCCGCGCGAGACCCCGGCGATCTCGGCGACCCGCTCGATCCAGACGTCGTCGTAAGCGCTCTCCGAGAACAGCCGCGCCCCCACCGACAGCAGCTGCTCGCGGCGCTCCTCGGTGCTCAGTCGACGGCGGGTGCGCGCGCCCGGGTTCGCGGCCATGTCCGCACTTTACTTGACGTCGGTTCAACAACGGGTCGAGACTGGGCGCGTTATTGAACCCACGTACAACAGGCCACGTACAGGCTCGGCCTGCCGCTGGTTCGAGGGAGATGGCGTCATGGCGGAGACGACGACACAAGCCACGCTGCCGAAGGGCTTCCGCGGGGCCGAGCAGAGCTGGCCGGAGCTGCACCGCATCCCGCATCCACCGCGCAGGGTGCCGCTGCTCGGGGACGTGCTCGGCGCCGACCGGCGCGCGCCCGTCCAGGACTCCATGCGGTACGGCAGGCAGCTGGGGCCGATCTTCCGGCGCAAGGCGTTCGGCAAGGAGTTCGTGTTCGTGTGGGGCGCGCGGCTCGCCGCCGACCTGGCGGACGAGTCGCGGTTCGCCAAGCACGTCGGCCTGGGGGTCGCCAATCTCCGTCCGGTCGCCGGGGACGGGCTGTTCACGGCGTACAACCACGAGCCCAACTGGCAGCTGGCGCACGACGTGCTGGCCCCCGGGTTCAGCCGGGAGGCCATGGAGGCCTACCACCCCATGATGGTGGCGGTGGCCGGAAGCCTCACCGACCACTGGGACCGCGAGCTGGCGGCGGGCCGGGCGGTCGATGTGCCCGGCGACATGACCAGGCTCACGCTGGAGACCATCGCGCGCACCGGGTTCGGACATGACTTCGGGTCCTTCGAGCGCGACCGGCCGCATCCCTTCGTGACCGCGATGATCGGCACGCTGTCGTACGCCCAGCGGCTGAACACCGTCCCGTCACCGCTGGCGCCGCTGCTGCTGCGTGACGCGTCCCGGCGCAACGAGGCCGACATCGCGTTGCTGAACCGCACGGTCGACGACCTCGTCCGCGCCCGCCGCGCGTCCGGCGGGGGCGACGGCGATCTGCTGGACCGGATGCTGGAGACGTCCCACCCGGAGACCGGGGAGCGGCTCTCGGCGCGCAACGTGCGCCGACAGGTCATCACCTTCCTGGTGGCCGGCCACGAGACGACCTCGGGGGCGCTCTCGTTCGCCCTGCACTATCTCTCCCGGCACCCCGAGATCGCCGCACGCGCGCGTGCTGAGGTGGACTCCGTCTGGGGTGACACTCGGGCGCCGGGTTACGACCAGGTGGCCAAGCTGCGGTATGTGCGCCGGGTGCTGGACGAGGCGCTGCGGCTGTGGCCGACGGCGCCGGCCTTCGCCCGCGAGGCCCGTGAGGACACGGTGCTGGCGGACGACCATCCGGTCCGGCGGGGCGGCTGGGCCCTGGTGCTGACGGCGCTGCTGCACCGCGATCCGGAGGTGTGGGGCGGCGACGCGGAACGGTTCGACCCCGACCGCTTCGACCCGAAGGCCGTACGGTCCCGGGCCCCGCACACCTTCAAGCCGTTCGGGACGGGAGCGCGGGCGTGCATCGGCCGCCAGTTCGCGCTGCACGAGGCGACCCTGGTGCTGGGCCTGCTGCTGCGCCGCTACGACCTGCGGGCCGACCCGGGCTACCGGTTGCGGGTGACGGAGCGGCTGACGCTGATGCCGGAGGGGTTGCGGCTGCGTCTGGAACGGCGTGGGGTCACGTCGGGCGCGGCGGGCGGGACGTCGGGTGCGGCGAGCGGGACGCACCGGGTGGGCGGCGGGGACGTCACCCCGTCAGAGCCCCGCTGTCCAGTGCACCGGGCGGGTGAGTGACTCCGGGAGCCGGGTGCCCGCGCTGCCGCGGGCGGCGTTCAGCTGGGGCTGGGTGAGGAAGAAGGCGCCGGTCAGATCGGCGCCGGTGAGGTCGGTGTCGCGCAGGTCGGCACCGATCAGGTCGGCGCACCTGAGGTCGGCGCCGGTCAGGTCGGCGGCTATGAGGTAGGCGCCGCGCAGGTCGGCCCCGCGCAGGTCGGCTCCCTTGAGGCGGGCTCCCATCAGATCGGCACCGCGGCGGTCCTTCTTGGGCCCCCGGACGCCGGCCCGGACCAGTTCGCTGGTCCTCAGCAGGAGGACGTTGACCCGCTGCCGGTGCGCGGCGACGTCCAACTCGGCCAGCTCGTCCGGCGTCAGACGGGTGAGCGCATCGGTCTGCGTGAGGAGGCGGCGCAGGTCGGCGTGGACCGGGCGGGCGGCGGGCAGGGTGAGGGCCTCGGTGAGGTACCAGAGCAGCTCGTGCAGCTGCCGTACGAGAGGGAAGACGTCGAACATGCGCCGGGCGTTCTCACGCGAACCGGTGCGCCAGTCCTGTCCGCCGAAGGTGATCTGCGAGACCCGCTGGCCGGCGCCGAAGCAGTCGTAGACCGTGCAGCCGCTGAAACCCTCCTGCCGCAGCCGGGCGTGGATTCCGCACCGGTGGTCGCCCTGGAGGTTGGGGCAGGGGGTGCCGGCCCGCTTGTCGAGGGCGAAGTCGGCGGAGGCGGCGAAGGGCAGGGCCACACAGCACAGGCCGAAGCAGTTGGCGCAGTCCCCGCGCAGGTCGGACCGGTCGACCGTCTGATCTCGCATATCGCACAGTTTATCGAGCCGGCCCGTGCGGCCCGCACCCGTGCCGGGGCGTTGCCGGTGGGCGGTCCCGGAGTCGACGTAGGGCACTCTCACGCGAAGAACGGGAAGGCTTCCTGGCCCAGCGGTCAGCCGGAGAGCAGGGCTCGCTCCCACTGTTCCTCGCGTGCCTCGATGTACTCGGCGTCGCCGCGCCAGGCGTCACCGTGGCCTTCCTCCCAGTGCCTGGTCCAGGGCTGGTTCCCCAGCGCCGACTGGTCGCGCAGGAAGTCGTGCGTGGCGCGGGTGCGACGGCCCAACAGCGGGACCAGGGCGCGCCGTTCGGACTCGTCGAGACCGTAGGCGTCGGCGAACACGCGCAGCCGGCCGGCGGCGTCGGGGGTCTGCCAGTCGGGGTGGGCGGAGAGCGGGACGAAGCCGCGGACGGCGTAGGCGAGGTCCCACAGACGGGAGCCGGGGGCCGCCGTGTCCCAGTCGATGAAGGCCCACTCGTCCTCGCCGCCGACCACCAGATTCCAGGGCGCGAGGTCCTGGTGGGCGATGATGTCGGCCCCCTCGGCCGGCACGAGGACCTGCCAGCGGGCATCCGGCGGCGGGGTGAAGTCCCTTACGGCGTCATGGAACTCGCGGACCATACGAGCCACCCGTGTCAGCCCTGCGACCGGCTCCACCAGGGCGAACCGGTCCGGCCACACCACCCGGCCGGGCATGAAGCTCAGCACCTCACGGCCCTGGTCGTCGACCCCCAGCGGGCGCGGGGCCGCCCGGAAGCCGGCCTCGTGCAGATGGGTGAGCAGGGCGTGCACCGACGGCGTCCAGGGTCCCGCGGGCCTGCGGACGGTGTCGCCGACGCGGACCACACCGGCGCTGACGTTGCCGCCGGTCAACTGCTCTTCCTCTGCTGGCCGTTCCTGTCGTTCCTGCCGCAGCTGAACCTCACCGACGAGTTTCCGGGGTTGTGGGGGTCTCCTCATCCGACAGAAGAGAGATCATGTGCAGCCACCAGCCGCCCTGCCCCGACGCGGACCGCCCGGACCACCACAGCACGGCGATCGTGTCGGCCCACCCCGAACAGGGCTGGAACCCGCTGTGCAACGGCACCATTCTCAGTCGAGGCCGCTGAGGTCGAGGCGGGCGAGCCGGTCGGGGTCGGCCAGGATGTACAGGGCGACGATCCTGTCCTCGGCGACGGTGACCCCCATGACGGACAGGGCCCGCCCCTCGGGAGCGTTGACCACGCCCACCTCGCCGTTGACCAGCACGACCTGTGCGAAGTGAGCGAACTGCCGGAACAGCAGCGCCTGTTCGGCGACGCCCTTCGCCCCGCGCACCGCCTTGGAGGCGGCGGCGCCCCCGACCAGCGCCCCGGAGTCGGCCCGCAGCACCACGTCGGGGTGCAGCACCGCGACCAGCGCCTCGAAGTCCCCGGCGCGGGCCGCCGCCATGAACGCGTCGACGACCTGCCGCTGCCGGGCCAGGTCGGGCTCCGCGGACGGCGTGGCGCCCCGCACCCGGCGCCGGGCCCGGCTGGCCAGTTGCCGGGTCGCCGCCGAACTGCGTTCCACGACCGGCGCGATGTCGTCGAAGGGCACCTCGAACATGTCGTGCAGTACGAACGCCAGCCGCTCGGCCGGCTCCAGCGTTTCCAGGACCACGAGCAGTGCCAGGCCCACCGAGTCGGCCTGGAGCACCTCCTGCTCGGGATCGATAGACGCCAGGGGCCGGATCACCGGATCGGGTACGAACGTCTCGTCGATCGGCTCCTCCCGGCGCAGGGCCCGGGAGCGCAGCATGTCGAGGCAGACCCGCCCGACGACGGTGGTGAGCCATCCGCCGAGGTTGCGGATCTCGTCCGCGTCGGCGCGGCTGAGCCTCACCCAGGTCTCCTGCACGGCGTCCTCCGCCTCGGGGAGCGAGCCGAGCATGCGGTAGGCGACCGCCCGCAGATGTCCCCGGTGTGCCTCGAAACGGTCGGCCGACAGGCCTTGTTCCGTCATCCCGCTCCCCCGGTCAGGTCACTGTGCCGTGCGACGACCGGACGATCCAATCACGCGGCCGACCGCCTCGCGACGCCGTTTCCCGCAGACAGACCAGTGGGTGGCCGGGTCACTCCTCGTCGCGCGTCAGCGCGAGCAGCCGGTCCAGTACGCGGGGTCCGCCCGCCCGTACCCCGTCGTGCTCGAACTCGTCGGTGACCCAGGTGCGCAGGCCGCGGATCGCACGGGCCGTCTCCAGGGCATGGGCCGTGTCGACGTACATGTCGTCGTGGTAGACGGCCGCCGCGACCGGGACGTCGTTGGCGGCGAGGCGTGCGGGGTCGTAGAGGGGCCGCCAGTCGGTGCGGGCGGCGAGGAGTTCGGCGGTTTCGCGCAGCGGGCGCAGGGCAGGGTCGGCGTCGAACATCCAGGGGTGGACGGACTCACCGGTGAACAGGAGCGGGCCGTCGCCGGCCAGCGCCTTGGCCGCGTCGAACTGCGGGAACTCCCCGCGGACGCGTTCGGCCGCCCAGTCGGTGGGGCGCTGGTCCTGGCCGTAGATCGCCTCGTGGACCAGGGCGTAGAGGGGGTGGCTCGCGTACGAGAGGCGTCCCTGTACGTCCTCCAGGAAGGCGTCGGAGAGGACGGTGCCCTGCGGGGTGCGGACGAAGGCGTGCTCCAGCAGATGGTGCAGGCGGTGGCTGCCTTCGCCGCTGCCGAGGACGATGCCGAGGGACTGGAAGGCCTCGACGGTGAGGCGATAGCCGTTCGGGAGGGTCACCTCGTGGGTGAGGAGGTGGTCGGCGATACGGCGGGCGCGTTCGACATCCTGCGGGTAGCGGGCGTAGTGGGCGGCGACCTTGCGTTCGATGCGCGGGTAGGCGGCGCGGTAGACGTCGTCGGCATGGGCGTGCAGGGAGGGCAGACCGCCGGTGATCACGGCCGCGGCCAGGCCCTCGGGGGCGTACGAGAGATAGCTGACCGTGCAGAATCCGCCGAAGCTCTGGCCGAGCACGGTCCAGGGGGCGCCGCCGGTGACGTCTGGGCGGATGGCCTCGCAGTCGCGGACGATCGAGTCGCCACGGAAGCGGGTGAGGTAGTCGGCCTGTTCGGCGGCGCCGCCGCGCAGCGGGAGGGTCTGGCGGTTGGCGGGCGTGGAGTGGCCGGTGCCGCGCTGGTCGAGGAGGAGCACGCGGTACTCCTTGAGGGCCCGGCCGAGCCAGGCGGGTCGGCCGACGAAACGGTTCGCCCCGAAGCCCGGGCCACCCTGGAGGTAGAGCAGCCACGGCAGTTCCCGGTCCGCCTTGTCGCTCGCGACGACCTCACGGGCGTAGAGCTCGATCGTCTCCCCCGCCGGGTCGTCGTGGTCGAGGGGCACGGTGAAGTGGCGGTCGGTGAGGACGACGCCGGGCTGGCGGTACGTGGCGGTCAACAGGTCTCCCGGGACGGACGGACTTTCGGGCCGCGTCCCACTTCACCACATGTTCGTCCGCCGGCCGACCCTCGGGATCATGAAATCGTACTGAATCGAGGATCAGCGGGCGGAGAGACTGGAGCGGCGTACGACGAGTTCGGGCTGGAGCACTACACGCCGGTGCTCGTGTCTCCTGGTCCCCTCCTCTGCCTCCGTCTCCTCCAGGAGCAGTTCGGCGGCCAGGGCGCCCATGGTGACGGCGGGCTGCCGTACGGAGGTGAGCGGGACGGCCGCCGCGGCGGCGAACTCGATGTCGTCGTAGCCGACGATGGCGAGGTCGTCGGGGACTCCTACGCCGGCCGCGTACATGGCCTGCAGCACGCCGAGGGCGAGGAGGTCGTTGGCGCAGAAGACGGCGGTGGGGCGGTCGGCGAGGCCGAGCAGGCGGGCGCCGGCGTCGCGGCCGGCGGCCACGTCGAGACGCTCGGTCGGCAGTTCGCGCAGATGCTCCGGGCCGAGACCGGCCTCGGCGAGGGCGTTCAGGGCGCCGATACGGCGGTCACGGACCTGGTTGAAGCCGGGCGGCCCGCTGACGTAGGCGATGGAGCGGTGCCCGGCGTCCACCAGATGGCGCACGGCCAGCGCGCCCCCAGCGACGTCGTCGACGGAGACCGAGCACTCGGTGGTGCCCTCGGCGACCCGGTCGACCAGCACGAACGGGATGTTGTGCCGACGGAAGGTCTCGATGTTGCGCCCGGTCGCGTCGGCGGGGGTCAGCAGCACCCCGCGCACCCGCTGCTCGGCGAAGAGCGAGAGGTACTCGGCCTCCTCGCCCGCGCTCTGCGCGCTGTTGCAGACCATCACGCCGAGTCCCGCGTCGCGTGCGGCGCGCTCGGCGCCGCGCGCCACGTCGACGAAGAACGGGTTGCCCATGTCCAGCACCAGCAGCCCCATGATCCGGCTGCGGCCCGCGCGCAGCTGCCGCGCGGACTCGCTGCGGACGTAGCCGAGCCGGTCGATCGCGGACTGCACCCGCGCCCGGGTCTCCGTGGCGACCGTGTCCGGACGGTTGATCACGTTCGACACCGTGCCGACGGACACTCCGGCGGCACGGGCGACGTCCTTGATACCCACCGACTGGGCCATCAGGCAGGGACCTCCAGGGGGACGCGGGACGGCGGGAAGAAGACCTTCACATTACCGTCCTCATCCGGCGCGTCATGCCCGGTCACGCGGGCAGTGCGAAGTCGACGACATGGAGCGCCGAGGGGGTCGTACCGCTCGACTTCTCCTGGTACATGAACGACAGGACGTTGTCGTACCTCACCCGCGGCTCGTCGATGACGACCTCGCCGAAGGCGTTGAGGTCACCGCCGTCGAACAGCAGGGTCCAGTCGGTGTACCCGGAGGACCTGGACGCGGCGGCGATCCGGCCGTAGGGGAAGACCGCGTAGGCGTTGTCGTACTTGTCCAGGACCAGCTTGGTGCGCTGGCTGGAGTTGAGGGCGACGGGGATCTCCGTCTTGGTCCAGGTGCCGGAGGAGTTCTTGCGGAGGTGGAAGGCGCGGCCGCTCGCGGTGCGGTCGGCGACGTAGTTCGTGGTGCACTGGCCGAAGCGGCCGGGGACGTAGCTGATGATCGCGTGCGGGAGGCCGGTGGAGTCCGTCCACTGGCTCTCCTGGTTCATCAGGGAGTGGTCGGGGTTGAGCGAGTCGACGACCAGGCCGGGGTCGGTGACGGCGACGGTGTCCGAGGTGCCGGTGGTGGCGACCAGGGTGCCCGCGTCGTTGCGCCAGGTGCGGCCGCGGTCGGTCGAGTAGACGTAGCCCGTGTCGTGGTTGGTGATGCCGCCGCTGTCGCACATCACGGCGGCGTTCTGCTCACGCCAGGTGAAGAAGGAGTGCAGCCGGCCGTTGACGTCGTAGTCGATGCCGTGCAGATACATGTTGCGGGCCGTCGAGGAGCCGTGCGAGCTGGTGTACGTGCCTGTGGAGCCGGACCACTCCCCCAGGGCCGTCCATGTCGAACCGTCGTACTCCGCGAGGGCGTTGCGGCCGTTGCCGGAGATCCCGACCCGGTAGCTGAGCTGCAGCGTGCCCTCGGGGGTGGAGACGAACTGCGGGTAGGTGAACTGGGAGGTGAGCGCCAGGCCGTCGAGCGAGGTCTGGACGGAGCCGAAGACGGACGAGGTCCAGGACGTGCTCGCCGGGTTGTCGAGGAGTCCGGCGACGGACTTCACGTAGAAGTAGCCGTCGCTGTGGGAGTCCATGTTGAGGTGCAGTCGGCCGTCGACCCTGGAGAGGCCCATGGAGATGACGTTGTGGGAGTCGCTGGTCTTGAGCACATGGGAGAGGGTGACCGTCGACCAGCTGGTCCCGCCGAGCACCCGTCGGCCGACCACGGCGTTGCCGGTCGCCGTGTACCAGGCGGCGTACTGGTAGCCCTTGTAGGTGAACAGGCCGTTCTTCTGGAACGAGTTGTTGTTGACCAGACCGTCGTAGGAGACGAAGAAGACGGCCTGGGGGTCGAGTTGGGTGGTGCTCTTCCTGCTGGCGGAGGGGCCGGGATCGGCGGCCCGTGCGATGCCCGGCGTTGCCACGGCGGCCAGTATGGCGGACGCGAGCACGGCGCGTCTTTTCATGAGCGGCTCCAGAGGGGTGGTGCGTTCAGGCGAGGTGGAAGACCTCGGTGAGCGGTTTCATGGCCTCGTCGGGACGGGCGCCGTCCAGCGACTCGAAGAACGGCGCCATCTCCGCCTGCCAGCGGGCGTTGACCTCGGTGGCCTCCATGCCGGCCTGGGCGGCGGCGAAGTCCTCGGTCTCCAGATAGCCCACGAGCAGGCCGTCGTCGCGCAGGAAGAGGGAGTAGTTGTGCCAGCCGGTGGCGGAGAGCGCCCGGAGCATCTCCGGCCACACGGCGGCATGGCGTTCGCGGTACTCGGCGAGCCGGTCCTCACGGACCTTGAGGAGGAAACAGACGCGCTGCATCAAGTACCGCTCTCCCGCTAGAAGTTGAACTGATCGATGTTCTTCGCGTCGAACACGGTCGGCTTGCCGAGGGTGATCACGCCGTCCTTGCCGATGGTGTACTCGGTGGAGCCGGCCTTGAAGGTCTCGCCCTCCTTGCCGGTGATCTGGCCCGAGGCCAGCGCGACGGCGGTGCGGGCGGCGAGGTCACCGAGCTTCGCCGGGTCCCACAGCTCGAAGCCGTCGACGGTGCCGTTCTTGACGTACTTGCGCATGTCGTTGGGCGTGCCGAGGCCGGTCAGCTTGACCTTGCCCTTGTACTTGGAGCTGGACAGGTACTGGGCGGCGGCCTTGATGCCGACGGTGGTCGGGGAGATGATCCCCTTCAGGTTCGGGTACTCCTGGAGCAGGCCCTGGGTCTGCTGGAAGGACTGCTGGGCGTCGTCGTTGCCGTACGCGGTCTTGACCAGCTTGATGTTCTTGTACTTGGGGTCCGCCAGCTCCTTCTTCATGAAGTCGATCCACACGTTCTGGTTGGTCGCGGTCTGCGCGGCCGACAGGATCGCGATCTCGCCCTTGTAGCCGATCTGCTGGGCCAGCAGCTGCACCTCGGTACGGCCGAGGTCCTCGGCGGAGGCCTGCGAGACGAAGGCGTTGCGGCAGTCCGGCTTGGTGTCGGAGTCGTAGGTGACGACCTTGATGTTGTTCTTCATCGCCTGCTTGAGCGCGGTGCACAGGGCGCCCGGGTCCTGCGCGGAGACGGCCATCGCGTTGACCTGCTGCTGGGTGAGCGTGTTGACGTAGCTCACCTGGCCGGCGGTGTCGGTGGCGCTGGAGGGGCCGACCTCCTTGTACTTGCCGCCCAGTTCGGTGAGCGCCTGCTCGCCGCCCTTGTCCGCGGAGGTGAAGTACGGGTTGTTGACCTGCTTGGGCAGGAACCCGACGGTCAGCCCCTTCTTCAGCGCCGCGTTCGGATCGGCCTTCGCGGTCGAGGTGGCGGCGGCGTCGTCACTCTTGGAGTTGTTCTTCGTGGTGCCCCCGCAGGCGGTCAGGGCGAGAGCCAGCGAGGTTCCGGCGGCGAGCGCCGCACAGGCACGACGGAGGGATGACTTACGCATGGTGAAGGTCCTTTACGAGGGAGAGCGGAGTTACGACGTCGGAGTCGAGGCGGCGGCTCTGCGTCCCGCCCTCGCTACGGAGATTTGCCGTGCGACCCGGGGGCCGAGCACGGAGATGACGAGCAGGACACCGGTGACGACGATCTGCGACTGGGCGGAGACGTTGAGGAGGCTCATCACGTTCTGCAGCGCGCCGAGGAGGAAGACTCCCGCGATGGCGCCGCCGAGCGTGCCCCTGCCGCCGTCGAAGTCGATGCCGCCGAGCAACACCGCGGCGACGACGGAGAGTTCGAGGCCGGTCGCGTTGTCGTAGCGGGCGCTGGCGTAGTGCAGTGCCCAGAAGATCCCGGTGAGCGAGGCCATCAGCCCCGTCACCGTGAACAGGATCAGCTTCTGCCGCTTGACCCGGATCCCGGCGAACCGGGCCGCCTCCTCGTTGGCGCCGATCGCGAACAGCGACCGTCCGAAGGGCGTGGCATGGAGGACGACCACGGCGATGGCGAGCAGCACCACGAAGGGCAGGAAGGCCTGCGGAAGGAAACTGTCCCCGACCCGACCCGCCGCGAAGTCCAGGTACTGCGTGGGGAAGTCGGTCACCGCGTTCGAACCGAGCACGATCTGGGCGATGCCCCGGTAGGCGGCCAGGGTGCCGATGGTGACGGCGAGGGAGGGCAGCCCGAGCCGGGTCACGAGGAGACCGTTGACCAGCCCGCAGACCGCGCCGAGCACCAGGCACAGCGGAATGATCGTCTCGATCGCCATGCCGTCGTTCCACAGTTTGCCCATCACCGCGCCCGAGAGGCCGGCGGTCGAGGCGACGGAGAGATCGATCTCGCCCGAGACGACCAGCAGGGTCATCGGCAGGGCGATCAACGCGATCGGCAGGGTGTTGCCGATCAGGAAGGACAGGTTGAGCGAGTTCCCGAAGCCGTCGACCGTGCCGAACGACAGCAGGAGCAGGACGACCAGGAGCGCGCCGACAACCGTGTCCCAGCGGACCGCGCGCGTCAGGGACTCAGACATGGCGGACGTTCCCCTTCTTCGCGTTCTTCGCGTTCTTCGCGTTCTTCGCGTTCTTCGCGGCCGAACTCTTCGCAGCCGACTTCTTCAGGGCGGAGGCCACCCGCAGCGCGACGATCCGGTCGACCGCGATGGCGAGGAGCAGCAGGACGCCGTTGATGGCGAGCACCCAGACGGAGCTGACACCCAGGGCAGGCAGCACACTGTTGACGGAGGTCAGCAGCAGGGCCCCCAGCGCGGCCCCGTACACGCTCCCGGACCCGCCGGTGAAGACCACACCGCCGACCACCACGGCGCTCACGACGGTGAGTTCGTAGCCGTTGCCGGTGCTGGAGTCGACGTTTCCGAAGCGCGCCAGGTACATCGCTCCCGCCAGGCCCGCGAGCCCGCCGCAGAAGGTGTACGCGGCGAGGATCCGCTTGCGCACGGGGATACCGGCGAGACGGGCCGCCTCCGGGTTGGAGCCGAGCGCGTACAACTCCCGCCCGCTGCCGAAGTGCTTGAGGTAGTACGCCGTCGCCACGAGCACCGCCAGCGCGATCAGCGCCAGCCACGGCACCGCGGAGATGCCTCCCGACCCGAAGTCCACGAAGCCGCCCGGGAGATCGGCCGCCGTGATCTGCCGGGAGCCGACCCAGATGGAGTCGATGCCCCGGATGATGTACAGCGTGCCGAGGGTGACCACGAGCGCGGGCACCTGGCCGAGGCTGACCAGAAGGCCGTTCAGCAGGCCGAAGCCGACGCCCATCAGCACCGCCAGCGCCACCGCCACGACCGCGTTCCCGCCGCCGTGCAGATAGTCGCCGGCGGCGAAGGCGCTGATACCGAGGGTCGAGCCGACCGACAGATCGACGTTCCTCGTGATCACCACCAGGGACTGGCCGGTGGCGACCAGCACCAGGATGGTCGCGTTCAGCAGCAGGTCCTTGATGCCCTGCTCGGAGAGGAACTCGCTGTTGCCCGCCTGGGTGATGCCGATCATCACCAGGAAGACGAGCAGGATGGCGAGTTCACGCATCTTGAAGACACGGTCGACCAGCCGGGTGCCGCTGGACCTGGGCACCTCGGCGACGGGGGTCTCGTGGGGAGTGGTCACCGTCATGCGGCGGCCCTCCCGGTGGCTGCGGCCATCACGGTTTCCTCGGTGGCTTCGGCGCGTGGGATCTCGGCGGTGAGCCGGCCCTCGTGCATCACGAGCACGCGGTCGGCCATGCCGAGGATCTCGGGCAGGTCGGAGGAGATCATCAGTACGGCCACCCCGTCGGCGGCCAACTCGCCGAGCAGTCGGTGCACTTCGGCCTTGGTACCGACGTCGATGCCCCGGGTGGGCTCGTCGACGATCAGCACCTTGGGGCCGGTGGCGAGCCACTTGGCGAGGACGACCTTCTGCTGGTTGCCGCCGGAGAGGGTGTTGACGGTGTCGGCGATGCGCGCGTACTTGACCTGGAGCTTGACGGCCCAGTCGAGGGAACGGCTGCGTTCGGCCCCGCGGTCCATCAGCCCGGCCCTGACGGTCGTACGGAGTCCGGTGAGGCCGATGTTGCGCTCGATGGACATGTCCATCACCAGGCCTTGCGCGCGCCGGTCCTCGGGGACGAGCGCGAGCCCGGCAGCCATGGCGGTGGACGGGGCGCCGTTGGTGAGCCTGCGCCCCTGCACCTCGACCTCGCCCGCGTCCCAGCGGTCGATGCCGAAGACGGCGCGGGCGACCTCGGTCCGGCCCGCGCCGACCAGCCCGGCGAGGCCGACGATCTCGCCGTGCCGCACCTCGAAGGACACGTCGGTGAAGACGCCCTCGCGGGTCAACCGCCTTACGCTCAGGGCGACTTGGCCGTGCTGCACATCCTGCTTGGGATACAGCTCGTCGAGATCCCGGCCGACCATCCGTCGTACGAGATCGTCCTCGGTCATGCCCTCGATCGGCTCGCTGGAGATCCAGGCGCCGTCGCGCAGGGTCGTGACCCGCCCGCAGATCTCGAAGATCTCCTCCAGCCGGTGCGAGATGAACAGCACGGCTGCGCCCTGCTCACGCAGGGTGCGCACCACTCCGAACAGACGCGCCACCTCGCTGCCCGTCAGGGCCGCCGTCGGCTCGTCCATGATCAGGACCCGGGCGTCGAAGGAGAGGGCCTTGGCGATCTCGACGATCTGCTGATCGGCGATGGACAGGCCGCGGGCGGGACGGTCGGGGTCGAGTTCGACACCGAGGCGCTTCATCAGGGCCAGGGTCGCCCGATGCGTGGCCTTGTGGTCGATCCGCCCGAGGGCGCGCCGGGGCTGGCGGCCCATGAAGATGTTCTCGGCGATCGAAAGGTCGGGGAAAAGTGTGGGCTCCTGGTAGATCACGGCGATGCCGGCGTCGCGGGCGTCGCCGGGTCCGTGGAAGACGACGGGCTCACCGTCGAGCAGCACCCGGCCGGCGTCCGGCCGGTGCACACCGGCGAGCGTCTTGATCAAGGTCGACTTGCCCGCGCCGTTCTCTCCGGCGAGCGCGTGCACCTCGCCGGGGAACAGCTCCAGGGAGACGTCCCGCAGCGCACGCACGGCGCCGAAGGACTTGGAGATGTCCTCGAGCGCCAGCACCGGGGCCGGTCCCGTGTCGGACGGGTGGGTCATGAGGGGCTCCTCGACGACACTCGGCGAGGCCCTCGAGCGGCCCTCACAGCGTCGTGAAAGGTTTCAACTTGGTTGCCGGGACGTTAGGCGCGGCGAGCTTGTCACGTCAATGGGTCCGCATCGAAAAACTTTCGAGAGCGCCCCGAGAGCCAGAGGTCACGGTCAGGCCACGGTGCGCGGTCTTTGCCGGAAGGCTTGACACGCGTTCGGGGGGCTCTTAGCTTCCGTTACTGAATCGATTCACATTGAAGCTGTTCGGACCGACGTCACAGGAGCCCTGAAGTGACCGAGCTCGCCGCGGTGAAAGCCGCGCTCAAGACCCAGGCAGTCGAGACGCCGTCATGGGCGTACGGGAACTCGGGGACCCGGTTCAAGGTGTTCGCCCAGCAGGGCGTTCCCCGCACACCGCACGAGAAGCTGGCGGACGCGGCGCAGGTGCATGCCGTGACCGGGGTGGCGCCGACGGTCGCCCTGCACATCCCGTGGGACAAGGTCGACGACTACGGCGCGCTGGCGAAGTACGCCGAGGATCATGGACTGAAGCTGGGCGCGATCAACTCGAACACGTTCCAGGACGACGACTACAAGCTGGGCAGCATCTGCCACCCGGACGCGGCGGTGCGCCGCAAGGCCCTGGACCACCTGCTGGAGTGCGTCGACATCATGGACGCCACCGGCTCCCGCGACCTCAAGCTGTGGTTCGCCGACGGCACCAACTATCCCGGCCAGGACGACATCCGCGCACGCCAGGACCGCCTCGCCGAAGGCCTCACCACCGTCTACCAACGGCTGGGAGACGGACAGCGACTGCTCCTGGAGTACAAGCTCTTCGAACCCGCCTTCTACACGACCGACGTCCCCGACTGGGGCACCGCCTACGCCCACTGCCTCAAGCTCGGCGACAAGGCACAGGTCGTCGTCGACACCGGACACCACGCACCCGGCACCAACATCGAGTTCATCGTCGCCACCCTGCTGCGCGAGAACAAACTCGGCGGCTTCGACTTCAACTCCCGCTTCTACGCCGACGACGACCTCATGGTCGGCGCCGCCGACCCCTTCCAGCTGTTCCGCATCATGTACGAAGTCATCCGCGGCGGGGGATTCACGACCGACGTCGCCTTCATGCTGGACCAGTGCCACAACATCGAAGCCAAGATCCCCGCGATCATCCGCTCCGTCATGAACGTCCAGGAAGCCACCGCCAAAGCACTCCTCGTCGACCGGGAAGCACTCGCCGCCGCCCAGCGCACCGGTGACGTACTCGAAGCCAACGCCGTCCTCATGGACGCCTACAACACCGACGTACGCCCCCTGCTCGCCGAAGTCCGCGAAGACATCGGCCTCGACCCCGACCCCATCGCCGCCTACCGCCGCTCCGGATGGGCTGAGAAGATCATCGAGGAGCGGGTCGGGGGGCAGCAGGCGGGTTGGGGGGCGTAGCGGCCGGGTCTCGTCTGCCGGGTGCTGTTGTTCGCGGACCGCCGGTTGTGGGGGGCTGGTCGCGCGGTTCCCCGCGCCCCTGAGGGGCCGCTCCTGGAACCGTCGGCCGATAGGGAGCTGTATGCGTGACGCAGGCGGCCTCGTTGCCGAGGTGTACTCGCTCGGCGGCGGGAGCTGGTCGGTGGTGCCGGTCACCCGCGGTGCTCTGGGGCAGATCTGGAAGCTGTCGGGAGGCGGGCGGTCCTGGGCCGTGAAGGAACTGCTCTTCGAGTGTGATGTGGAGCAGGTGGGGCGGGAGGCCGCGTTACGGAACGCCGCCGAGGAGCTGGGGATCGCTTCGCCTCGGCTCCTGGCCAATCGTGACGGCTCTTACGTCACCCGGCTCCCCTCCGATGCGGGCGCAAGCCATGTGAAGCTGTACGACTGGATCGACGGCACCGAGGCCGATCCTTCCGATCCGGCGCTGCTGGACTGGTTGGGGCGGACGACGGCCTTGCTCCACCGGGCGGGCGAGGGGACGGCCGACGAGGAGCTCAACCCCTGGTACACGCGGTGCCCGGAGGAGGCCGACTGGACGGACCTGCACGAGAAGGTGCAGCGTGCCGGTCTGGACTGGGCGGGCGAGCTGGGGCGGTTCATCGGTACGTCGGCCGCGGAGCTGGGGCGCTGGGTGACGTCGGTCGAACCCGGCGACGTGGTGACGTCCCATCTCGATCTGCGCCCTGCCAATGTGCTGGTCGGCCGGGAAGGTCCCGTACTCCTCGACTGGGACAACGCGGGCCCCGCTTCGGCGGAGCAGGAGTTCGCGCGTGCCGTGTTCGTGTGGTCGGGCGGCAACCGGGGCGACGTCGATGCCGCGCGACGGGTCGGGCTGGCCTATCGGCGGGCCGGAGGGCGGGCCGTCGTCTCGGGTCCCGCGTCGTTCTCGATGCTCTTCGCCACGCATCTGAATTACATCCGGGTGCAGGCGGAGTGCGCGATCGATCCGACGGTGACCGCGGCGCAGCGTGCGTTCGCGAGCGGGCAGGTCGTGGAGTCGTTGCGGTCGGTGCCCGAGCTCGCGGTCGTCTCCCGGCTGGTCGCGGCGCTCGATACCGTGGGGTGAAGCGTGGGGTGGACCGTGCGGTGAACCGTGGGGTGAACCTTGTGGTGACCGGACCCCCGGCAGTCGTCAGTTGCTTATTGCCGGGTGCCTCATGTCCGCTCCGCCGGGCCGGGAGCCGCTGAGGTGGCCGCGCGGACGAGGGCAGCCGTGGCCGGTGAGCGGGACTGCTGGGGCCAGGCGATCGACAGGGTGGCCGGGGGCGCGTCGGGGATCTCGCGGTAGACGACGCCCGGGCGGGGATAGCGGCGGGTGACCGCCGCCGGCAGGAGGGTCACCAGTTCGCCCAGTTCCACCAGGGTGATCAGCTGGGGCAGGTCGGCGATGGCGTGCCGCTCCACCATCCGCTCGCGGTAGCGGGCCAGGCCGTGCGGGCTGCCCGGTTCGACGCCCGGCAGGGCGAGGTCGGCGAGAGTGAGGCCGTCCCGGGCCGCGAGGGGATGGGCGGCAGGGAGGGCGGCCAGATGGCGGTCGACGGTCACCGTCTCCGCGTCCAGGCCGGCGCGGTCGAACGGCTCGTAGAGCAGGGCCGCGTCCGCCTCGCCCTCGTGCAGCAGGCGGGTCTGTTCGCCCCAGCCGGAGAGGCGCACGGTGACGGGCCGGGCCGCGGGCTCGGCCGCGTAACGGGCCAGGATGGACTCCAGCAGGCCCGCGTCGCCGTCGGCCTTGACGGCCAGGACCAGCTTGGGCTCCCGGTCGGCCGCCCGCTGGGCCCGTCGGCCGGCCGCGTGCAGGGCGTCCAGGGCGATCCGGGCCTCGGTCAGCAGGACGGTCCCGGGCGCGGTGAGGGTGACGCTGTGTGTGGTCCGCTCGAAGAGCGTGACGCCCAGGTCGGTCTCCAGCTTGCGGATGGCGCGGGACAGGGGCGGCGCGGAGATCCCCAGCCGTTCGGCGGCACGGGCGAAGTTGAGCTCCTCCGCGACGGCGACGAAGTAGCGCAGTGACCTGGACTCCATGGGCCATCTCCTCGGTATGTCCCTGAGGGTAACAAGCCGGACCCGGTCGATCCTTCCGTGCCGCCGGCTCCGGGCGGAGGATCGAAGCACGCGGTCCCCCGGGAAGTCCACTTCTTGCCCGGGACGTCAACCGCCTTTCCGGCGAACCTTTTTGGAGCCTTGGCATGCTTGTCCTCACCACGCCCACCGGTCAGATCGGCCGACAGGTGCTCGACCGGGTCATCGACGACGGGGAGCCGATCCGGGTGATCGCGCGTGATCCCGGCCGGCTCTCCCCCGAGGTGCGTCAGCGGGTCGAGGTCGTCCAGGGCTCGCACCGTGACCACGATGTCGTGATGAAGGCCTTCGCGGGCGCGGACGCCGTGTTCTGGCTGGTGCCGCCGGATTCGCGGGCGCGGAGCGTGGAGGATCACGTCCTGGAACCCACCAGGTCGGCGTGCGAGGCGATCGTGGCCCACGGCGTCCGGCGGATGGTCGCCGTCTCGACCATGGGTCGCGGCATCGAGAAGGGTGCGGGCCAGCTGTCGGCGGCCCGGGCCGGTGAGAAGCTGCTCGCGGGCACGGGGGCGGGCTTCCGGGCGCTGCGGCCCGGTGGCTTCATGGAGAACCTGCTCCGGCAGCTCGACGCCATCAGGGAGCAGGGCACCCTGTTCTGGCCCCATCCGGCCGACCGGACCGTCGCCCTCGTCGCCACCCGCGACATCGCGGCGAAGGCGGCCGGGCTGCTGCTCGACGACGCGTGGACCGGGTCCGGGGACGTGCCCCTCGTCAGCCCCGACACGCTCTCCCCCGACGGCGTGGCGAAGATCGTCTCCGAGGTGCTGGAGCGGCCCGTCCGCTTCCAGGAGATCCCGGTCGAGGCCTACCGGGAGACGATGCTGCGGCACGGGGCGAGCGAGGCCTGGGCGCGGGGCCTGGCCGACATGGCCGTGGCCCAGAACAACGGTGTCTACGACGAGGAGCACCGCACCGCCCGTCCGGGCCCGACCGGCTTCCGGCAGTGGTGCGAGGAGGTGCTCAGGCCGGCCTTCCTGGCCTGAGCACCCCTGCCGCGCCGCTAGGGCGTGTTGCGAAAGTCCCGTCGTCCGCCCGGAGGGCGGGCCGGGCGGCGTCTGGGGCGTGCTCTCGGCGTGCCGGGCGGAAGCCCTCGTA